>JBDSQP010000029.1:0-4348 GCA_039929755.1 Aeromicrobium sp.
CTCGGTCGAGGAGACCACATCGGTGAACAGCACGGCTCCGAGATAGCGGTCCGCGGAGGCCGAATGAAGAGCTCCTGTGGCCACTTCCTCCATGTGGTCGGCAACCGGTATGAATGCCTCACCGATGGATGCGCCCAGCGGTGTCGGCGGCAACTGGTGGAAGGTCGCGTCCGGCATGAGCTCGGCCACGTAACGAGCCGCGGCCTCGGGGATCGGGCTGGATGGGAAGCGCAGCACTCGAGCCGGAACGTGGACGGATCTCAGGACATCCTGGATGTCGAGCTGCAGGCGCCAGTCGAAGTAGAACTGGGCTTCGGACGGCGTGGCTGAGCACCGTTCGGAAAGCGCCATCAGGCGCCGGTTGTAAGCGGTGTCCTGAACCGGGTCCCACATGTGGATCAGCCCGCCGGATCCCCAGTTCGTGAATGCGAGCCGGTAGCCCTCAACGAAGTCGGCCCGTTCCGTCTCGGTCCAGCCCTGGAGATCAGCGGATGAAGCCACACCCTGTGCCAGCGGATTGACGAACACCAGCGCACTGACCCGCTGAGGGGCCTTCGCCGCAACGAGAGCAAGCGCGCCACACGTTCCGAGGATCCCGACCAGTGTTGCGCGGCCCATCCCCAGGGCATCCATCACCGCGAGGACGTCCTCGGCCTGCTGCTCGAGCGTAGGGGTGTAGGACACTCGGTCGGACAGGCCGAAACCGCGCCGCTGCAGATAGACCGTGCGCGAGTAGTTCGCGCCTCTCTCGTAGATGTGATGGATGTCGGGGTCGGTCCAGCACAGGTCCAGATGCTGACCGAGCTCAAGGAAGACCACGACATCGACCGGGCCATCGCCGACGACCTGATAGGCCAGCGCGGCACCGTCGCGATCGATGTAGCGAGTCGCCACCGGATCCATGCTGAAAACTCTAGACCTTCGGGTCAGGATTCGGCCGGTTTCACGAGCCCCGACTCGTACGCCACGACGACCGCCTGCACCCGGTCCCGAAGCCCGAGTTTCATCAGGATGCGTGCCACGTGCGTCTTGACGGTGTTCTCGGAGACGAAGAGGGCCTCGCCGATCTCAGTGTTGCTCAATCCCCGCGCCATCTGGCACAACACCTCGTTCTCGCGTTCGGTCAGCGACTGAAGTGAAGGTCTCGACTGAGCGGTAGCGCGGTGGGCAAACTCTTCGATCAGTCGGCGGGTCACTGAAGGCGCGAACATCGAACCACCGTCCGCCACCACCCGGATCGCCGTGGTGAGCCGTTCCTCGGGCGCATCCTTGAGCAGGAAACCACTGGCGCCGGCTCGAAGCGCCTCATAGACCACATCGTCGAGATCGAAGGTCGTGAGGACGAGGACCTTCGGCGGATTGTCCATCGCCGTTACTTCGCGGGTCGCCTCGATTCCGTCGACGTTCGGCATCCGAACGTCCATGAGAACGACCTCGGGACCGATCTCAGCACAGAGGGTGATGGCTTCGGCTCCGTCGGCCGCTTCTCCAACCACCTCGATGTCCTTTTCGGCGTTGAGGATCATCCGAAGGCCCGCACGCACCAGTGACTGATCGTCGGCGATCACGACACGGATCATGATTCCTCCAAGTATGGGAGCCGGGCACGCACGACGAATCCCCCCACTTCACTGGGTCCCGCCTCGACCTCACCCCCGAGTACGGCCACACGTTCACGGATGCCGACGAGCCCGAGACCCTGAGTGTCTGGTCCCTCTGATCGCGAACCGTTGTCGGAAATGGCGATTTCCACGCCTTCGGGTTTGTAGGTCACCGTGACACGGGCCGCCGCCGAGGGCCCGCCGTGTTTGAGAACATTTGTCAGCGACTCCTGGATGATTCGGTATGCCGAAAGGTCGACACCCGGAGGGATCCCATTGGCATGACCCACGACGTCGAGGTCGACGAGCAGCCCAGAACTGCGAAGTTCTGCGACCAGCGAGTCCAATCGAGCCAACGAGGGTTGGGGTTTTGCGATCGCCTCGTCCTCGGTTTCGCGTAGCAGGGAAAGCAGGCGCCTCATGTCGCCAAGAGCCTGGGAGTTCGTATGCTCGATCGCGTCCAGCGAGCGACGGACCTGGTCGTTGTCCACTCCCAACATCTTTCGTCCACCTCGCGCCTGCAGGACCGTGACCGAAATCGCGTGCGAAACGACGTCGTGTAGTTCTCGGGCGATTCGGGCTCGCTCGTCAGCGACGGCCAGACGAATTCGAGCCGCCTGATCCAGCTCGCGCTGCTGTATTTCCGCAGTCAGAAGCGCGCCATGATCGCGTCGCAACTTGACGGCCAGCCCGATCGCCCAGGGAATGCCAACCATCAAAGTGCCAACGACGACTTCACCCAATCCGAAGGCTCCACCTTCTGCATACGTCACGAACAGCACGATGCCGACCCCGACAAAGAGCGCGGACAACCACATTTCCTTGTCCGAAGCGTAAGAACCGAGGGAGTACATGCTGAAAATCAGGAAGACAAGGATCACCACGGACTCGTTGAACCAACCAGGCTCCATCTCGCCTACACCCGTCAGCCCGATCCAGGTGAGCAGGAAACCAGCGAGAGGCATGCGGCGCCGAAAGGCCAGGCACAAACAACTGGCCGTCGCGGTCGGAATCGAAAGCAAGGGGTTGTCAGGGTTGCCCATCAGCAATTCAGTACTCATGGCGAGCGCGAAGACGGCGGCAAGGATGACGTCGCCATACCTACTGAGGAGCGATCTCAGGGCCATGCAATCAATGTACGGCGATGGGCTCGCCCTGACGTCATCCTCCTGAATGAGGCGAGGGCTCATTGCGGCCGACGACAACTGTCATCCGTCAGAGTGACGACGCGGCGTAGGCCGTGGGCGAACACTCGGTCTCAGATCAACTCATGAAAGGCGCACTCCCATGACCAACTTACCTACCGCCAACCGCAGTGGCACCTCGATTCAAGTCCACAAACTGATGTGGCCGACAGCCGTCGGCGCCCTGGTTCTCACCATCTCCTTCATGGCCATCGGGACCTTCGCGAACTTGCCGGAGGATGCCGATGCCGCGTTCAGCGCCGAGCAGTTCGTGACCAGAAGTGGAATCGTCCTGGCCGCCGTGGTCCTTGTCTTCGCCCTTGTCCTGCCGTGGGCGCTTCGCCGTGGATCAACCGGCCTCATCGCTCTGTCTCTCTCACTCATCGGGATGATTTTCGTGTTTGGTTACTGGACCGGACTGAGCCCGGCGTTCGCTGCCGGAGGAGCTCTCCTCGGCTGGGTCGGACTCGACGCGGCGAAAGGCCGCGGGTTGTCACAAGCCGCGTTCGTCATCGGGTTGCTCGCGGTCATATCCTTCTCGGCGATCTACGTTGTCTCGCTCATGGGCAAGTGAGGCGCTCCCATGAGTAACTCACCCATCACCAACCGCAACGACAACCGCGCGGATCAGGTCCGAAAACTATTGTGGCCGGTCGCGATCATTGCCTTCATCTTCACGGTCTCGTACCCCGCGAACGACATACTGCGGCCAGATGCGGAGACTCTCACTTTCCCGGGGTTCCTCGCCCACGCCGGAATCGCCCTCGCCACCGCGGTCGTCGTCTTCGCCCTGGTTATTCCGTGGGCTCTGCGCCGAGAGTCATCCGGTGCCGTAGCGCTCGCGCTGTCGATCACCGGGACCCTTTTCGCATTCGGCTTTTGGGTCGGGTTCCCCCAGGCGTTGGCGGCTGGCGGTGCCCTGCTCGGCTGGGCCGGAATCAACGCAACAGAGGGTCGCAGGTTGTCACAAGCCGCATTCGTGATCGGTTTGCTCGGCGTGATTTTCAACGTCTTCGAGCAAGTGCCGTACTACTGAAGCTCAATCACAGCCGACGATCCGGCTCGCACCCTTACCTGTCGCCGAGGAATTCGGCCGGCGGCGGAGTGTCGAGGTTCTGCAACCGGACCTGGCCTATCGCGACGACCTTGCCGTCCTGCTGAACCGTTTCCATACGCCATAGCTGCTGCTTGCGGCCGCGATGGATCGGCAGTGCCGTCGTCGTCATCTGATCGCCCTCGCCAGCTTGGCGGAGGAAGTCGGTGTTGTTGTTGACGCCGACGATGATGCCCTTGTCACCGAGCCAGGCCTGACCGGCAAGGCTGGCCGCAGTCTCATGAACCGTGCAGTAGGCGCCACCATGGACGATGCCGTAGGGCTGCAGATGTGCCTTGCCCACCGTCCACACGAGCACCACCGTGTCGGGGGTCATTTCTTGCACGCTGACGCCGAGGGCGCCATCCAGTCCGGGCCGGGGATTCATACGTCGACTCTAAAGAACCATTTGCGTTTGATACCCCTAGGGGGTATACATTGACCCATGAAGAAAAACATTGCTCTCGTCG
>JBDSQP010000030.1:0-6614 GCA_039929755.1 Aeromicrobium sp.
GGGAACCGCGGTCAGACCGAGTACGAGCGCAGGACGTGACGGCGTGGCTTCTTCGATGTTCTCGCCGTGCTCGTCGAGCATGGCGCGAACGCGTCCGAAGGCGGGACCGGCAACGATTGAGTCGCCGACCTTGAGCGTGCCTCGGTGAACGAGGACCGTGGCAACGGGGCCACGACCACGGTCGAGGTGGGCTTCGATGACGAGGCCTTCGGCGTTCTGGTTGGGGTTGGCCCGCAAGTCGAGCGAGGCATCCGCAGTCAGGACGACGGCTGCAAGCAGGTCATCGAGGCCCGTGCCGGCCTTGGCCGACACGTCAACGAACATCGTGTCTCCGCCGTACTCCTCGGGCACCAGACCGTATTCGGTCAGCTGTCCGCGAGCCTTGGTCGGATCGGCATCAGGCTTGTCCACCTTGTTGACGGCGACAACGATCGGAACGCCGGCGGCCTTGGCGTGGTTAAGCGCCTCAACCGTCTGCGGCATGACGCCGTCGTCGGCCGCGACCACGAGGATCGCGATGTCGGTCGCCTGGGCACCGCGGGCACGCATGGCGGTGAACGCCTCGTGACCGGGTGTGTCGATCAGGGTGATGCGACGCTCGGTGCCTTCGACTTCGGTCTTGACCTGGTAGGCACCGATGGTCTGCGTGATGCCGCCGGCTTCCTTGTCGACGACGTTCGAGGAGCGCAGTGCGTCAAGGAGCTTCGTCTTGCCGTGGTCGACGTGACCCATGACGGTGACAACAGGCGGACGGGCTTCGAGCGCTTCGTCGTCACCTTCATGCTCGCCGAACTCAAGATCGAAGGACTCCAGGAGCTCACGATCTTCGTCTTCGGGCGAAATGATCTCCACTGCATAGTTGAGCTCTTCGCCGAGCAGCTGGAGGGTCTCGTCGTTGGCAGACTGAGTCGCCGTGACGATCTCGCCCAGGTGGAACAGGACCTCGACCAGCGATGCTGCGTCTACGCCGATCTTCTCGGCAAAATCACCCAGCGAGGAGCCGCGGGTCAGGCGTACGGCCTCGCCGTCGCCCTTGCGCACGCGCACGCCACCGATGGCGGGCGCCTGCATCTGGTCGTATTCCTGGCGCTTCGCGCGCTTGCTCTTGCGTCCACGACGTACGGGGCCACCAGCGCGACCGAACGCGCCTTGTGTGCCACCACGGTTGTTGCCACGAGGACCACCGCCGCCAGGTCGACCGGCAAAGCCACCACCGGGAGGTCCACCGGGACCGCCGCCACCGGGTGCTCCGCGACCTGCGCCGCCGGGTGCTCCTGCTCCTGCAGGAGCGCCACGACCGGCACCGGCACCACGGTTGCCACCGGGACCACCTGGTGCTCCACCCGAACGACCTGGGCCACGAGGTCCACGGTTACCACCGGGACCGGGACGACCACCGAGAGCCGGCGAGGACTGCTTGGGCATCATGGCGGGGTTGGGACGGGGCATACCCGGACGTGCCGGAGCGCCGCCTTCGCGTGCCGCAGGCGGGCGAGCAGAGCGCTGCATGCCTTGGGTCGGGGAAAACGGGTTGTTGCCCGGACGTGCTCCGCCGGTCGGGCGCGGAGCCGCTGGGCGAGGTCCGGGTGTCCCCGGACGTGTCTCAGAGGCAGCATCGGCCTCGGGGGCTTCGGGTGCGGCAGGTGCCGGCGCTTCGACTTTGACCTCGGGGGCCTTGGCTTCTGATGCGGCGGGCTCGACGATGATTTCGGGCTCGGGTGCCTTGGCCGGTCCGGGCTTGGGACCAGGACGTGCAGCAGTGCGCGTACCGCTCGCCTCGACAACGACTTCGGCCGGAGCCTCAGGCGCAGCGGGTGCTTCCGCGACGGGTGCCTCGGCTGCCGGAGCATCAGCAACAGGAGCCTGACTCGTGGCGGCAGCCTTCTTGGCAGGCTTCTTCTTGGCTTCGCCTTGGGCGCGAAGCTTGTCTCCGTGTTCTTCGTTGAGTCGACGGACGACCGGTGCTTCCACAGTGGAAGACGCGGACTTCACGTATTCGCCCATGTCCTTCAAAGTGGACAGGACGACCTTGCTTTCGACTCCGAACTCGCGTGCGAGTTCATGGACTCTTACAGCCACTATTCTCCTTCAGGGGGTCCGAACCCTGGGAGGGGCGCAGACCGCTAGTTGACGTGCAGGCTCATTTGGAGAAACTCATCGAGTGCTCATGAGCAGGTGCTCCGAATTCTTTCGGGGAACGCGCGGTGCGTTCCTGCGGTAACTTCATTTCGACGGTTCAGTGTTCTGGTCATTTCTATCCTGAACGGCGTCGGACACCAAATTCGTGTCGATCGTCCCCTCTATTCGAAGAGCGCGACCGAACGCTTTGCGACGTATGGCCTGTTCGAGACACCGAGCCGTGGGGTGCAGGTGCGCTCCTCGACCCGGTAACGATCCGTTCGGATCAGGCGTGATCATCCATACAGATGAAGACCTGACCCCGACGACTCGCACCAGAGTGGTTTTGTCCACGCGTTCTCGACAACCGATACACGTGCGGATAACCGAGGACAAGTCTAGCCCTTCGCCGAAGGATCCGTACCTTCGGTGTCCGAGCGGATGTCGATGCGCCAGCCGGTGAGCCGCGCGGCGAGGCGAGCGTTCTGGCCTTCCTTACCGATCGCGAGCGACAACTGGAAATCGGGAACGACGACGCGGGCGGACCGTGTCTCCATATCGACGAGCGTGACGCTCTTGACCTGGGATGGCGATAAGGCCTGCGCGATGAACTCAGCAGGATCGTCGCTGTAATCGACGATGTCGATCTTTTCGCCGTGGAGCTCGTGCATCACGTTGCGGACCCGCTGACCCATCGGGCCGATGCAGGCGCCCTTGGCGTTGATGCCCGGCACCGTCGATCGCACTGCAATCTTGCTGCGATGCCCGGCTTCACGGGCTATTTCGACGATTTCGACCGTGCCATCGGCGATTTCCGGGGCTTCGAGGGCGAACAGCAGTTTGACCAGTTGCGGGTGCGTCCGAGACACCTTGATGCGCGGCCCACGCATGCCCTTTTCGACCAGATAGACGTAACTCTTGATCCGCTCACCGTGGATGTACTTCTCTTCGGCGACTCGCTCGGCCAGCGGCATGAGCGCCTCGACCTTGCCGAGATCGACCAGAACGTCCCCGGGTTCACGGCCTTGCTGGATGATGCCGGACACGATGTCGCCCACCTTGCCCGAGAACTCGCCGAACTGTTGCTCGTCTTCTGCGTCACGCAATCGCTGCATGATCAACTGGCGCGCGATGGTCGCCGCGAAACGACCGAAGTCGTCGGGCGTGTCTTCGTATTCCTCGGAGAACTGCGGTTGTGGTCGGTCGCCCTCTTCGGTCGGTTCGATATCGGCGAGCCGCTCGCGTGCCCAGACGATGACGTGGCCGCTCTTGCGGTTGAGCTCGACCCTCGCGTGATGCTGGGCGCCCGGAGTCTTGTGGTAGGCCGAGAGCAACGCCTGTTCTATCGCTTCCACGACAACGTCGAAGGACAAGTCCTTTTCGCGCTCCAGTGCTCGAAGTGCCGCCATGTCGATGTCCATGTCAGCCGCCTTTCCGGTTGAGTTCAATTTGGACGAGTGCCTTGGCGACGTCGACGTATGCCAATCGCTGCGCCCCGTCATTTGTGGCGATGTCGACTCCGTCATCGTCGCTGTCGCCGATGCGACCAGCGACCGTCGACCCGTCCGCCAGGTGTGCGGAGACGAGTCGATCTGCATTGCGGCGCCAGTGGCGTGGGAGGGTCAGCGGCCGATCGACTCCGCGGGACGTCACTTCGAGCATGTAGGGCAACGAGCCCATGACATCGGATGAGTCCAGCGCTTCGGAAAGCGAGCGGGTCGCCGACGAAATATCGTCAATCGTGACTCCGCCGTCCTGATCAATGGCGATGCGTAATACGCGGCGTTTGCCGGCGGGAGTGAGTTCCAATGCTTCGAGATCGAAGCCAAGATCGGTCACGCATCCGGCGACCAATGTCTCGAGGCGGTCCGTCATGACTCGTCCTCCCTCTTCACTTATGTGTACAGCTGACTATCGGGTCAAGCGTAAGGCATTGGCAAGTTAAGTCACGCCTCCCGTATATCCTCTCGGAGTGATCAGTCGACGCGCCTTGATCGGCACCGGCGCAGGCGTCGTCGTCGCTGCCGGGGCCGCAGCCACTGGCGCACATACGCACAGGCTCGACGACCTGGCCCGGACTGTCGGTGTGGATCCGCGGCGCCGTCCGGCGTTGTCCGACGAAGCACTCATCAAACGCGTCCAAGCAGATCAATCCGTCCTGGTTTTGTGGACCCAGGCGGTGTCGAGCCGGCAACCCGGACTGAGCCCTTCGCTCAAGCCGCTCATTGCGATCACGAAGACTCAGTTAGAGGACCTCGGTGGAGCGTTGACCACCATCAATGTCGAAGCACCCCCTGCTTCGCCGAAGGCGGCCCTCGACGTGGTGATCGATGTCTATTTGAGAGCTGAGAAGAATCGGTCCCGCGAAACCATCGAAGCAATTTCGGGTGACTTCGCCCAGGTTCTGGCCTCGATCGCCGCTAGTCTCGCGCAAAGCATCGTCGTCCTGAACAAGGCCAGAAAGTCCTTGGCGTGACCCGCTCCCAGGCAGCCATTTCAGGGTTGCAGGGCTGCCTCGCCATCGAGCACGAGGCCCTGTGGCTCTATGCCTATGTCGGCGCTCGTGTGACGGCCATCAGCCGTCAGGCCCACGACTCGTATGAGAGCCACCGCAAGTCCCGGGACGTGTTGATCGCGATGCTCCACGACTCACAGGCCAGCCTGCCCGCGCCGGCCACGGACTATGCCTCGGGCAACGCCACGAGCCCGTCACAGGCGCGAGCAATAGTCCGCTCGATCGAAGCAAAAGTCGAAGCCGCAAACCTCGTTCTGGTCGGCTCCAGCGAAGGCCTCGACCGGGAATTCGCTTTGAAAGGGCTGCGTAGGGCCGCCCTTGCGAGCCTCGCCTGGGGTGGAGCGCCGGTGGCGTTCCCAGGCCTGCCCGCCTAACTCAAGGGGTGGGCGCCCTTCAGGTGGTCCACGACGTCGGCGAGGGCGACGTTTTCACGCTCACCGGTCTTGCGGTCCTTGACCTCGACGACACCGTCCACGATTCCCTTGCCGACGACGACGATGGTCGGTACGCCGATGAGTTCGGCGTCCTTGAACTTGACGCCAGGAGAGACCTTGCCCATTCGGTCATCGAACAGGACGTCGAGACCGGCCGACTGAAGTTCTGCATACAGCTTCTCGGCTTCTGCAACGACTGTCTCGTCCTTGCCGGCGGCCACAAGGTGCACATCATAGGGGGCGACCTCAGCAGGCCAGACGATGCCGACTTCGTCATGTGAGTTCTCCACGATGGCGGCAACGGCACGCGAGACGCCGACTCCGTAAGAGCCCATGGTCACCGTGACGAGCTTGCCGTTCTCGTCGAGAACCTTGAGGTCGAGAGCCTCGGCATATTTGCGACCCAACTGGAAGATGTGGCCCATTTCGATCCCACGGGCGAGTTCGAGCGGCCCCGATCCATCGGGGGCCGGGTCACCGGGACGGATCTCGGCCGCCTCGATCGTTCCGTCGGCGGTGAAGTCCCGGCCGGCCACCAGGTCGATGACGTGCGACCCCGGAATGTCCGCACCGGTCACCCAGCGCGTGCCCGGAACAACACGAGGATCGGCGAGAAAGCGGATACCGGTTTCGCTCTCCAGCCCGAGGGAGCCCGGGCCGATGTAGCCCTTGGCCAGAGCAGGGTATTTGGCAAAATCGGCTTCGACGAACGCCTCGAGTTCGAGGGGCTCAACTTGCGCCTGGAGGCGCTTTTCGTCGACCTCGCGGTCGCCGGGTACGCCGATCGCCAACGGCTCACGTGTTCCGTCGGGGTGCTTGAGCATGACGAGTACGTTCTTGAGCGTGTCTGCAGCCTCCCAGGGACGGTCATCCCGCGGATATTCCTGGTTGAGGTGGTTCACAAGCGTTTCGATCGTCGGGGTGTCGGGGGTCTTCTCGGCATGAGCTGCCGGGAGGTCGTCGAAAGGAATCGCCACGGGAACGGGGGTGGTCACGGCCTCAACATTCGCTGCATAACCGCCCGGCGAACGTACGTAGGTGTCCTCCCCGTTTTCGGCCACCGCGAGGAACTCCTCGCTCGCCGAGCCGCCCATCGCCCCGGCGGTTGCCTTGACGATGACGTAGTCGAATCCGAACCGGTCAAAGATCCGGACGTATGCCTGGCGGTGAGCCTGGTAGGACCTCTCGAGGCCGGCGTCGTCGATGTCGAAGGAGTATGAGTCCTTCATGACGAATTCCCGACCGCGCAGGATTCCGGCGCGCGGACGCGCCTCATCGCGATACTTCGTCTGGATCTGATAGAGGCTCAGAGGCAGGTCCTTGTAGGACGAATACATGTCCTTGACGAGCAGCGTGAACATTTCCTCATGGGTTGGTCCCAAGAGGTAGTCGCCGCCCTTGCGGTCCTTGAGGCGGAACAATCCGGAGCCGAACTCATCCCAACGGCCCGTCGCTTCATAGGGTTCGCGGGGCAACAATGCGGGAAATTCAACTTCCTGTGCGCCGATCGCATCCATTTCTTCGCGAACGATCTTTTCGATGTTGCG
>JBDSQP010000031.1:0-7643 GCA_039929755.1 Aeromicrobium sp.
AAGTCACCTGATTCGACGTCATACCAACCGGCCTTGGGCTCGTTTTCCCAGGTCACCAGGCCCGTCGTCCAGGCGAGTTCGAGGACGCCCGCGGCGGACAATTCGTCGCTGACCTCCATTTCGAAGCGTGTACGCGATGAGCCGTATGGGCCGAGTTCGCCTGCACCGACGATGACCACGAGGTCTTCGAGAGTGGCGTCGACCGAGTTCCAGTCCACCGCAGCCGGCAGTTGATACTGCGCCGGCGAGGCGGGCAGGGCGGGAATGGTGCCGGTCTCGTCCACAACTTCGGCCTTGGGGAGCACGACGTCGGCGGCGAGGGCGCGCATGTCAAGCTTGACGCCGGCAAGTCCGCCGGTGAAGTCAAGGGTCAACGGCTCATTCTGTGCCGAGATCCGGGCATCGACGCTGCAGCCGGAGAGCACATTGGACGCCATTTCGGCGGTCGTCCAGGTGCGGACACCAGCTTCTTCGACGGCATCGACGAGCGGGTCGTTCTGACCCATGAGGCCTGTTCCCTTGACCCAGCCAATGATGGCGTGGGCAAGGCTGACACGGTCCTTCCAGCTTTCTTCGGCGTGCCACTTGGTGACAATCGCGTCGAGGGCAGCCTTGGCTTCGCCATAAGCGCCGTCGCCACCGAACATGCCGCGGTTGGGCGAGCCCGGGAGGACGACGTGGAGTACGGCGTCGATGTCGACATCCTGACCGTGTTCGGCCAGGGCACCGATGAGACGTTCGACTGACCAGAGCAGGATGCGCATGTCGACTTCGGCACGGGCGCCGGCATCGGTCATGTCACCGGCAACGCGGCCGGCGGCGAACGGGAACAGAAGGGTCGGCGTCATCGCGCTCTTGGTGACAACCTTTTTGCCGCCGAGGTTGTCAGCCTGTTCGTTGCAGACCCAATCGGACAGGGAGTCGACGTCCGAGAACGAAGCCATGTTGGCTGGGACAACCCAGAGCGAAGCGCCCATACGAGCGTTGTCACGATAAAGCGAGCGATAGAACTTCAGTCGGTCCTGATCGAGACCGGAAGTCGTTGCGATGACCGTGGCGCCACCGGCGAGCAGCTTGGCCACGATGCCTGAGGCGATCGAGCCTTTGCTGGCGCCTGTGACGACGGCAATGTCGTCGCTCCATTCGCCAAACGCTTCGGTGACGGCCTCTTCGGCGATTGCTTCGTAGCGGGCGGCGAGTTCTGCCTTGCCTTCCGTACGAGCGCGCTCGGCCCACCAGATCGCCTGCGCAGCGACGGTGTCGCCGGCTGCCTCGAACGATGCGGTGATGTCATTGCCGACCCAGAGGCTGGCGAGGTCTTCACGCGCCGTGGCCCAGCGGTCGTCGATCAGGACGGCGCGCTTGGCATCGAATGCAGGAGCGGTGAGTCGGGCCCAGTCGCTGCCCAGTTCGGCAGCAACGCGCTCGAGGACGATTGCATCCGCATCGTCGCCGACAACTGCTTCGGTCGGTACAACGAGGTTGAGTTCGTTGAGCAGATGGCGGGCAGTCGAGGCGAGTACGCCGTCAGGTCCGGTGATCTGCGCAGTGATCTCACCGAGCGCGGCGGCATCGACTGTGGAATCGCCTCCGGCGGCAACGGGCAGATCCACCGAGACGCCGCGGCGGGCGGCCACAGCGGAAACGGCAGCGTCAATTGCGGCGTCGACGTCGGCGCCAGTGGCGATGACGGTCTCGCCGAAGGCTCCACCGCGAACGCTGGCACCCTCTCGGCTGCTCATCGCGAATTCGGCGGTGACGTGGTTGGCCCAACCGGCACCCAACTGCCATACGTCAGTGACGCGTTCGGCAATCGAGGACTGGCGGCGACCCGTGGGGCCGAGCACCTTGCGGAGACCATCGGCGATGGCTTCGGCGAGTACCGGTCCGAAAGGCTTGTAGCCACGACCGAGGCGGTTGACCGTATCGGCGAGCGTACGCATGTCGGCTTCGGCAGCACCATCGATGGCGCCGAGCGAAAGTTCCCCACCGAGGTCGACCAGCAACTGGTTACGACGAGAGGACACTCCGTCACACAGTGACTCGATCGAGTCGGCGGTACCAATCTGATCGATGCGAAGTTTCGTCCACATGGCCACCAGGATTTGCGTGGCATCAGCAGCATCGAAGGACAAGTCGGCCGGACGAGGGCCGCCGGACGAAGCGACGGGAGCCGCCGAAACGACAGGAGCCGAAGCTTCGGCGGGCGCATCGGAAGCGGCGGGCGCTTCGTCCTCAATGGGTGCAGGCTCTTCGTCGGTCGAGAACACTGCGGCGCTGTCGCGCTCGATGTTGAGGACCTGGACCGCGCTGGCATCGAAGCCGGGCAGCTTGAGAGTCGAGGTGGCTAGGTTCGCCACGGTCGGGGCTCCGCCGACACCGATTTCGATGAAACGCTCGACATCGATGTCCGGGCCGAACAACAGGTCCTGAGTCTCAATCCAGCGGACCGGGCTCGCGAACTGCCAGGCGAGCAATTCGATGAGCAGCGTGCGGCACAGTTCGCTGGGCTTTGCTGTCCATACGTCGAAGTCGGCGAGGACGGCGTTGAGCGGCTCCGAAGGCACGAGATCCGCAATCTCCTGCACGAATTCGCGCTCAAGCGAGAACGGCTTCGGTACGAGGTTAGGGATGTAGCGACCAGTGAGGATTTCGGGATCGATTTCGGCAGGCAGCAGGTCTTCGAGGCGAAGACGGAAGTCCGGCACTCCCCCGCGAAGGACGGTTGAGTGGAATGGGACATCGATTCCGGGAACGAGGACGTATGCGCCACGGCCACCGAACTCGTCGCGGGCCTTGTTGACGGCCTTTTCAAGTGCTTCGAGGCCGGCAACGGTTCCGGCGATCGCATACTGCGAACCGCGCAGGTTGAAGTTGACGATCTCGAGGAATTCGCCGGTCTTTTCGGCGACGCCGGCTACAAAGGCAGGTACGGCGTCGTCGTCGAGACCGAGCTGCGACGGACGGATGGCGGCGAGGCGATAGTTGCTTCGGCCCTGGCTGTCGCGAGGAACCAGCGCGTGCATGACCGAGCCGCGCTGGAACACGACTTCGACGACTGCCTCGAGCGGGATGACACCGGACACGGCGGCAAGCGCGTTGTATTCGCCAACCGAGTGGCCACAGAGGATCGAGCCCTCGACGAAGTTGCCAGACTCACGGAGTTCGGCCATTTGCGCGGCACCCAGAGTCGCCATGGCGGCCTGGGTGAATTGGGTCAGGAACAACACTCCGTCGGGGTGACGGTGCGTCGTGCCATTGGCCTTGAGGACTGTCGGGTTGTCGCGAACAACGGTCAGGATCGAAAAGCCGAGGGCCTGACGCGTATGAGCGTCAGCGCGATCCCACACGTCGCGGGCGGCCTTGGACCGGCCGTAGCCGGCCATGCCCATTCCCTTGCTCTGGATGCCCTGGCCCGGGAACGCATACGCGGTACGGGGCGCTTCGAGGCGAGCAGAGGCAGCCATGACGAGTTCGCCGTCTGCGCGGCAAGTCACCTCAACAATTTCGTCACCATTGTCAAGTGCGACGCGGTCGGCACGAATGTCGACGGTCGCACCCGGGCTGAGTGGCGCGAGGAAACGCGTCGTCCAGCCGGTGATGCGTCGATTTGCGGTGACCTGCTGTGCCGCGGCGGACAGCCACATACCGTGGACGATCGGTTCGCCGAGGCCCGCCAGGCGAGCGGCGGCGATGGACGTGTGGATGGGGTTGTGGTCGCCCGACACGGTGGCGAATGCCCCCATGTCCGACGGCGCGGCAACCTTGGCCGAGGCACGTGAACGGCGCGGAGTCTCGACGAGATCGTCGCCGACGGCACCGCCCGCACGCTTCGGATCGTCGAGTTTCGCAGCGCCGTTGCGGCCACGGATGGCGAAGCGCTCGGTGAGGGTCGCAACGGCCTCATCGCCGTCGTTGACTGTGACGTCGACGGTGACGACACGGCCCATGTCAGTCTCTGAAGCCGAGGAAGCGGTCGCACCGATCGTGAGTGTGGTGGCCTCGCTCGGAAGTGGAGCGAGCAAGTGAATCGCGTGATCGAGGTGAACCAGATCGAGCATGCCTTCAATGACTGGGGTTCCGTCTGCGGCCGTGACATCGCCGAGAGTGGCGAAGACTGCGGGCCAGGACAAGCCAACGAGCACGTCGGGAACCGGGTGCTTCGGCTTTTCGGACCCGAGCGCAGTCGTTACGCCCTGATGATCGGCAATCAGGTCGGCGTTCCAGTCGACGTTGAGCGTCGCTACACCGTCGACTACGACGGGAAGCGTTCCGCCGGCAGCGCCGGACAGCAACATCGTCATGGCGTCGGCAGCGTCATCGGTCGTGATGACAGGGGCGCCACCGGTTGAGACGGCGTCGTCGAGGTTGATCGTCAGAGTGAGTTGCCGTTCGGAGGGCGTTGCGGTGAGTGGCACCGTGAGCACAGCGGTGTTGTCTTCGGCGATGATGACCGAAGCACCCGTCTCCGGGTTCTCGGCGTTGTTGTCGTCGACGATGACCCAGTCCGTGCCAAGACGGTGGATGGGGTTGCGCGTCATACGGCCGGCCCACTGAACGTCAGGAGCGGCAAGCACCAGCGAAAGTTGCTGGCCCGCGGAAGCAACCCGTCGGCGACCCGAAACACTCATGGGTGCGTCACCGGAGGCGAGCAGTCCGTCGATCGTCAGGTCTTCGAAGCGCTGAAGGAGTTCGGCGACGGGCTCGTCGACCCGCTCGATTCCGGCAACGGCTACGGGACCAGGGATGATGCAGACCTGATCGGCGGAGTAGCGCTCGTCATGGGCTTGCCACAACGAATCCGAGCGCCACCAGCGGCGAACGTCGGCATCGAGTACCGGTACGAAGTTGACCGGCTTGCCCGGCGTGCGGCACAAATCGACGAAGAACGGAACATCCGCGGGGTGCACGACGACGCCTTCGGCGTGCGGATAGGCATCCACAAGTTTGCGCAAAGCTGCGGGACCGTCATCAACCGATGAGGCTTCGGCGAACAGGGTCGCGATCGAACCCTTGTCGGCGGCGTTGAGGCGCGCCTCGGCCTGCTGGATCATGCCGTGGAAACGATCGCGCTGAGTCGTGTCGAGCCAGACGGGCTGACCCGCGAGCTCGACAAAGCGATCGAGCCAGGCAGCGTAGGTCATCGACTCGACGTCACCGAAATACGGCTTCGCGGTCGCGTTGAGGGCTCCGATGATCTCGTCGCGGCGGTCGGCCACGGCGTCGGCATCGCCGGCAACGTCGTCGAGAAGCAGCCCGCAACGCGAGGCCGTGTTGTCGATTTCGTGGATATCCGCACCGAGTTGGCTGCGACCGGAGACCATGCCGCCGCTCGCCTGTCCCGCACCGACCCAATTGTTGGTGCCGCGTGTGTCGACGAGCAACTGCTTGACCGCGGGAGAGGTGGTGGCCTCGAGTGTCGCCATGGCGGCCGTGCCGACCAGGATTCCGTCGAGGGGCATGCTCGGATAGCCGAACTTGAGCGCCCAGGCACCGGTGAGGTAGTTCGAAGCAGTTTCGGGTGTGCCGATGCCGCCGCCGACGCATACGACGATGTTTTCACATTCGCGCAGGTCAGCGTACGTCGCGATGAGGAGCTCATCGAGGTCTTCCCAGGAATGGTGGCCGCCGGCCTTGCCGCCTTCGATCTGAACGATGATCGGCGTCGGTGCCACTTCCTTGGCGATCTGGATGACCGACTTGATCTGCTTGGCCGTGCCGGGCTTGAACACGACGTGGGTGATGTCTGCTTCGCGGAGTTCGGCGACCAGGGCAACTGCGTCATCGAACTCGGGCACGCCGGCGGTCACGATGACGCCGTCGATGGCCGCACCTGCCGCGCGGGCACGCTGCACGAGGCGCTTTTGGCCTACCTGAAGTTTCCACAGGTACGGGTCGAGGAACAGTGTGTTGAATTGGTAGCTTCGTCCCGGCTCGAGGAGATCTCCTAATTCGGCGATACGGTCCGCGAAGATCTCTTCGTTGACTTGGCCGCCACCGGCAAGTTCGGCCCAGAATCCGGCGTTCGCGGCAGCGGCAACGATCTTGGCGTCGACTGTTGTCGGCGTCATTCCCGCGAGAAGGACCGGTGAACGACCGGTGAGCTTGGTGAAGCGTGTCTCGACCCGAAGCTGTCCGTCGGGCAGTGCCACGACCTTCGGCGCGTATGCGGACCACGGCTGCTTGCGTTTGGGGGCTGCACCGGCGCTGGTGAGTTCGCGGTGACCGCGGCGGGTCGTCGGGGCGAGGATGATGGCGCTGCGGCCGCGCAGGTCCTTGACCGACATACGGGTCACGAGATCAGCGGGGCCGAGGTCGAGGATCCAGGAAGCACCGGCGTCGACGGCGTCGTCGAGGGCTTTGACCCATTCGACCGGTTCCACGATTGACTCGCTCGTCAGAGCGCGGGCGCGGTCTGCATCCAGACCGCAGACCGAAGCCCATTCGGCGACGAGATCTGCGGCTTCGGCGAGCGCGGGGTGGTGAAACGCGACCTGCGCGTTGAGGGTTTCGAAGATCGGGGCGAACGCCGAGCCGCCACGGACCTTTCGATCGAGTTCAGCCTTTTCGGCAACGGCAATTTCTTCGCAACGGGCCTGCAAGTCCTTGAGGCTCTCGGGCGATCCGGAGACAACGACGGTGCGGCGGGCATTTCGCACGCCGACCACGGCAACTGTCGCTGGCGGCATCGCGGCAAGAATGCCCTCGATTTTCTCCGGAGTCGTGTTGGAGATGCTCAGCATGGTTTCGCCGAGGAGATTGCGGCGGCGGCCGACGATCGTCGATGCTGCGCCGATGAGGCGGGCAATTGCCAGGAGTTCGGCGTCGTCCACACCTTCGACGGAGGCCTTGGCCAGGCGGCCCTGCGAGTGGGAGATGGTCGCGACGGGCGGCATGAGTTGCGGATCGATGCCCTGCTTGCGCAGCGCGCGCAGTCCGGCCAACTGGGTGAGCAGGATGCCGGGGACGGAGACAGCGGCCGAAGCAAGAATGTCGGCGCCGGGCACGTCGGCGGCATCGGTGTCTTCTGCGGAGGCGGCGATCGCCAGGAGATTTGCCCAGGTTAAGGGATCGAACGGCGCATCCACGCGGGCCAACTCGGCAGCGACAGGAGCAAGTCGTTCCTTCGCTTCGGACAGAAGAGCCGAGAGGTCGCCTTCGAGGGCGAAGTCGCGAACGAGCTCGGCGAACGGATCCAGCCAAGGGACACCCTGGCCACCAAATGCCAGTGCATAGGACTCTCCACCATTGATGCGGTCGACGAGAGTGGTCCGACGCTCAACGGACGGTGCGAGCGCTGCCAGAGGTTCGATCGTAGTCATAAGGTTCAGTCCCTTGGGTCGGCCGCCGATCAGGTTCGAACGGTTGGGCTAAAACCATTGTGCCACAAACGCGAGGCTTTCCTCATGTTTTACCTGAGGTTTTCCTCACCTTTTCTCGTGACCGGTGAACACCTGCGCAAAGACGGACCGATGTGACTCATTTCACTTTCGGCGGGATCCAATTCCGGTGCCCGAATGGCTTCGCCGATATGCTCCTACCCCAGGGGTATGGCGCAAGCAGCACCGAAGTTGCAGCAGTAAAGGCCGCTTGGTCGGCGGTGAGCGTCAGCTAGGCGTCACTCATCGGTTAACAGCCGTGGG
>JBDSQP010000032.1:0-2680 GCA_039929755.1 Aeromicrobium sp.
TGAGGCGATTCCGGCGATCGCCCGTCACTTGCGGACTCTCGTCGATGTCGGTCTTGGCTACGTGCGCCTGGGGCAGTCGGCGCCAACACTTTCCGGAGGAGAAGCGCAACGCGTCAAGCTTTCTGCCGAATTGCAGAAGCGTTCGACCGGCCGCACGGTCTATGTCCTTGACGAACCGACGACCGGTCTCCACTTCGAGGACATCCGCAAACTGCTCGGAGTCCTCGATCGTCTCGTCGAGTCGGGCAACACTGTCATCGTCATCGAGCACAATCTCGATGTCATCAAGACGGCCGACTGGCTCATCGATATGGGTCCCGAAGGCGGCAGCGGCGGCGGCCTCCTCATCGCCGAAGGCACGCCGGAACAGGTGGCCAAGAATCCCCATAGCCATACCGGGACGTTCCTTGCTCCGGTGCTCGCGAGTCATTCTTAACGCGAATTTAAGGCGACTTTTGCCCGGTGCGTGCAGAATGTCCCTATCAGCCGACCGAAGGATTGACCGATGACGATCGAAAGCACGGACCGACGTACCGTCCTCCGCGGGGTTGCCGTCATTGGCGCCGGCGCGGCCCTCACGGCCTGTGGCTCGAAGGCCGACAATTCCAACGCGGGCACAGGCGGTTCGACCACTGATGCTCCCACCACCGGCGGCACCGGCGGCGGCACCACGGTCGGCAAGGCGAGCGACGTTCCCGTCGGAAGCGGCAAGATCTTCGCCGATCAGAAGGTCGTCGTCACCCAGTTGACCAAGGGCGATTTCAAGGCCTACACGGCCGTTTGCACTCACCAGGGTTGCATCGTGAGCAGGATCGATGCCAAGGAAATTCATTGCCCTTGCCATGGCAGCGTCTATTCGACCAAGGACGGTTCGGTCATCAACGGACCGGCTCCTCAACCCCTGAAGGCCGAGACGATCACCGACGACGCGGGCACGCTCAAACTGGGTTGAGATCAGGTCGCCGCAACTGTCCCTGCCACCCCGTAGGCTGACTTCGTGGCTGATCCTGCGACCTATCGACCCGTGTCCGGGGAGATTCCCGACAAGCCAGGTGTCTATCGCTTCAGCGACGCCCAGCGGCGTGTCATCTATGTTGGCAAGGCCAAGTCGCTTCGGTCGCGACTCAATTCCTATTTCCAGGACCTCGCCGGGCTCCATCCGCGCACCCAACAGATGGTCACCACGGCTGCCTCGGTCGACTGGACGGTCGTCAACACTGAAGTCGAGGCACTTCAACTCGAGTACACGTGGATCAAGGAGTTCGATCCTCGGTTCAACATCCGCTTCCGAGATGACAAGTCCTATCCGTGGCTGGCAGTCACCGTCAACGAAGAGTTCCCGCGCGTCATGGTCATGCGGGGTTCGCGACGCAAGGGCGTCCGCTATTTCGGTCCATACACCCATGCCTGGGCCATCCGAGAAACCGTAGATCTGCTGCTTCGTGTGTTCCCGATGCGTTCCTGCTCCCAGGGAACGTTTCGCCGCGCTCAGCACATCGGCCGCCCATGCCTTCTTGGCGACATCGGCAAATGCGCGGCCCCGTGCGTCGGCCGGGTGACTCCAGAAGAGCACCTCGCCATCGTCGACGACTTCACGACGTTCATCGCAGGTCAGACCTCGACCTATACGCGAAGGCTTGAGCGCGAAATGGCAGAGGCTGCCAAGAACCAGGAATATGAGCGTGCCGCCGTGCTCCGCGACGACATCGCCGCGCTCAACAAAGTTCTGGAGCAAAACGCGATCGTCTTCGGTGATGGAACCGATGCCGACGTGATCGCGTTGGCCGAAGACCCCCTCGAGGTCGCGGTGCAGATCTTCTCGGTGCGTGACGGCCGCATCAGGGGCCAGCGCGGGTGGGTCGCAGACAAAGCGGACGAGGCAGGCACTGCAGAACTCGTAGAACGTGCCATTGTCAAGCTGTACGAAGAGGAGCCACCGGACTCTATTCCACGTGAAGTCCTGGTCCCTGTTGTGCCATCCAATCGGGGCACACTGACCGAGTGGCTGATCGAAACCCGTGGCACCCAGGTCAGCCTCAGGGTTCCGCAGCGCGGCGACAAGCGCGCACTGATGCAGACGGTCGAGCAAAATGCCAAGCAAGCCCTCGCCCGCCACAAGACCAAGAGATCCGGCGACCTGACGACACGTAGCAAGGCGCTTGAGGAAATTCAGGATGCGCTCGGGCTCGAGACGGCCCCGCTGCGCATCGAGTGCTACGACATCTCCAACCTTCAAGACACCGAAATCGTGGCATCGATGGTGGTGTTCGAGGACGGCCTGCCACGCAAGTCCGAATATCGCCGATTCACTGTGCGCCTTGAAGGGCAAAACGATGTCGGCTCGATGCATGAAGTCATCACGCGTCGATTCGAAAGATTGCAGCGGGCCCAGGACTCAAACGACGCCGCTGGACCGGGGATCGATCCCGAGACCGGAAAGCCCCGAAGGTTCGCCTACGCGCCTTCACTCGTCGTTGTCGACGGGGGCCCGCCGCAGGTCGCCGCGGCAAAACAGGCGATGGACGAACTCGGCATCACTGACATTGCCCTGTGCGGCTTGGCCAAGAGACTCGAAGAGGTGTGGCTGCCCAACGACATGGACCCGGTCATTCTTCCCCGTACGAGCGAAGGCCTCTATCTGTTGCAGCGCATCCGCGATGAGGCCCACCGGTTCGCCATT
>JBDSQP010000033.1:0-7445 GCA_039929755.1 Aeromicrobium sp.
GGGGTCAGCGGACCAGCGGTTCGACGGCCGCACGGATCACGTCAGGGATCGGCGTCACTTCGCGAGTGACGTGGTCGACATATACGTGCACGAACCGGCCAATTGCTGCCGGTTCCTCGCTCTCACCCTGGAAGAGACCGATCCGATAGACGATGCTCGAGGATCCGATTCTGTCGACGGAAATACCGGCCTGAACGTTGCCGGGGAATCGGAGTTCTCGCAAGAACTCGCACTGCGTCTCGGCAACCAATCCGACTGCATCCAGCGTTCGTATGTCGGCACCGCTGGCTGCAATGAGAAATCCGTTGACGGCAGTGTCGAAGAACGAGTAGTAGACGACATTGTTGACGTGACCGTAGAAGTCTTCGTCTTCCCAACGTGTGCTGATCACGCGTTGCACCGGGAAGTCGTGACGGAGGCGGGGTGCCGCCTGGCCTTCCCCGGTCAAGCGGATTCTTCTTCGCGGAGGCGCTGACTGATCACGGCCGAAACTCCGTCGCCACGCATTGAGACGCCGTAGAGGGCGTCGGCGACCTCCATAGTGCGTTTCTGGTGGGTGATGACGATGAGCTGGGAGTTGGCGCGCAACTCTTCATAGATCTCGAGCAAGCGGCCGAGGTTGGTGTCATCGAGGGCCGCTTCGACTTCGTCGAGGATGTAGAACGGGCTAGGCCGCGCCTTGAACAAGGCGACGAGGAACGCCACCGCGACGAGGGAACGTTCGCCGCCGGAGAGCAAAGAGAGCCGTTTGACCTTTTTGCCGGGCGGGCGGGCCTCGACATCGATGCCGGTCGTGAGCATGTTTTGCGGATCGGTGAGGATGAGCTTGCCATCGCCGCCAGGGAAGAGGCGTGAGAATACATCTTCGAACTCGCGCTCGACGTCATACCAGGCCTCGGTGAAGACTTGCTCCACCTTGGCGTCCACCTGGTCCACGATTTCGAGAAGGTCCTGGCGAGTCTTCTTGAGGTCCTCGAGCTGTTCTGAAAGGAACTTGTGGCGCTCTTCGAGGGCAGAGAACTCTTCGAGAGCCAGCGGGTTGACCTTGCCCAGCATCGCCATCGATCGTTCGGCGGCCCTGAGACGCTTGATCTGTTCTTCCCGCACATACGGCTGGGGTTCGCCGGGTGCTTCGCCCTCTTCGGCGGCCGAAGCCGGCACTGGGACGTTGGGCCCGTACTCGCTGACCAGCGCCTCGGTTTCGAGTCCGAGTTCTTCGAGGGCGCGCTGCTGCAATGATTCGATGCGCATGCGCTGTTCGGCCCTCGCGAGCTCGTCCTTGTGGACGGAGTCGGTCAGTTGGTCGAGATCAGTGCTGAGTTCGCGAAGTTGCTGGCGCACGGCGCGCAACTGTTCTTCGCGACCCGTGCGTCCGGCCTCGATCTCGGAGCGAAGCTCGGCTGCCTTCGAAATCGACACCTCGAGACGAGCGAGAACGACCTCGCTGGCGGTGATGACCGAGCGTGCGACATTGGCTTCGCGGACCTGCCGTTCGCGGCGTTCCTTGGCTCGTATGCGGGCCTCACGTTCGGCTTCGGCGGCCTTGAAGAGCGCCTCGACCTGACCGGCAAGCGCCTTGGCGCGCTCTTCATTGGTACGAAGCGCGAGCCGCGCATCGGTTTCGGCGCGGCGATGGGTGGCAGCCATTTCGGCGAGCTCTTCAAGCACTGCCGTGTCAGGCTCTTCGTCCGGGGCTTCCTCGGCCTGGAGGAGGCGATCCTCGAGCTCGGCCAGACCGGAGACATCGCGGTCACGGGCCTCTTCGGCGGCGGTGATCGCCATCGACAGACGTTCGGCCTCGGCGACCGCGTTGCGCGACACCGAATGCAGATTGCCGAGCTTTTCGGCGACGGCCGCCATGTTGGCATCGGACTCGTGAAGCTTTTCGAGGGCGTCGTCGACCCTCTTCTTGGCATCGGCCTGGTTGGCCTCGAGGCCGGAGCGCTCGAATCGGAGACGCTCGAGGGTATTGGTCGAGATGCCCAGATCGGAGGTGGCTTTGTCGATCGCCGCCTGGACCTCGATGAGGCTCTGCTGGGATGTCGAGCCGCCGGAGGCGAAGTGTGCGCCGAGAAGATCGCCATCACGTGTGACAGCAACGACGTCGGACGCATGTTGAATCAGTGCCTTGGCCTCGTCAAGGTCCTCGACCAACGCGACCTTGAACAAAAGCCGTCGGAGGGCGCCTTGCAACGCCTGAGGTCCATCAACGACGTCGACCGCGTAGATCGCGTAGTCGGGCAGACCCGGCCAGGTCGAGTCGTCGATCTCGCCGCCACCGAGCAGAAGTCCGGCACGGCCGAGGTCCTCGGATTTGAGTCGCTGCATCGCTGAGACGGCCGACTCAAGGTGGTCGACCGCGACGGCATCTGCGGCCGAGCCCAGTGCGGAGGCGACAGCGGCTTCATAGCCATCTCGCACGGTCAACAGCGCAGCAACCGATCCCAGCAGACCGCTGACCTTGTCGGTCGCGGCAAGCAGCGCACCGGCGCCGTCCTTGCGCGACATTCCGAGCTCGAGGGCTTCCTTACGCGCAGCGAGGCCAGCATGTGACCGCTCCGCCTCCTGAGCCTGAACGCTGATGGCGGACAACCTGTCGGTTATCTGCGCAAGGGCCGCCTCGGCCGCCTCGTGCTCTTCGTCAAGACTGCTTTCGCCAGAGTCGAGCCCAGCAACCTGGTTCTCGAGGGCGGTGAACTCCTTGCGTGCCGCGCCGGCACGGCCTTCAGCATCATCACGAGCGGCCGACAAACGGCCGATCTCCTCATCGGAGGCAGCGGCACGGCTCTTGAGCGCATTGACCTGTCCATGGAGTCGGGCGAGGCCTTCGCGCCGATCAGCTGCCGCACGAAGGAGCCCGGCCACACGACGTTCTTCGACCGCGTAGGCGGTCTCGGCTTCAGCACGAGCCGCGATGACGGCGTCGAGTCCGGCCGTGGCGTCGGACACGGCGGCACCCATGGTCTGATGTTGTTCCTTGATGAGCGCGGCATCGGCCTCGAGCGCTTCGGGGTCGCGACCGTGCTGACGATCATCGGCCTCGACTGCTGCGACGCGAACACGCTCATTGGCAAGTCCGGCCGTCCCACGCATACGTTCGCGGAGACCCGAAAGGTTGTACCAAGTCTCCTGAGCCGCGGAAAGCCTCGGCGAATCCGCGCGCAACTGGTCTTCGAAGTCCGATTCGCGTTTGCGGGCATCCGAAAGTGCTGCCTCGACCGAGGCCCGGCGCTCCTTCAATGCTGACTCGTCAGCAAGTTCCTCCGACAAGACCTTTGTCGCCGTCGCCAGGTCATCGGCGAGCAAACGGGCTCGGGAGTCGCGAACATCGGCCTGGATGACTGCTGCTCGTCGAGCGACTTCTGCCTGTCGGCCGAGCGGCTTGAGTTGACGGCGCAACTCGGTGAGCAAGTCATTGAGCCGGGTCAGATTGCCTTGGGTTGCATCGAGTTTGCGGAGCGCTTTTTCCTTGCGCTTGCGATGCTTGAGGACGCCTGCGGCCTCCTCGATGAATCCTCTACGTTCTTCAGGCGTCGCCCGAAGGACGCTGTCGAGTTGCCCCTGACCAACGATGACGTGCATTTCGCGGCCGATGCCCGAGTCGCTGAGGAGTTCCTGGACGTCGAGCAAGCGGCAGGAATTGCCGTTGATCGCATAGTCCGAGCCGCCGTTGCGGAACATAGTGCGCGTGATCGTGACCTCGGTGTATTCGATCGGCAACGCGCCGTCGGAGTTGTCGATAGTGAGGACAACCTCGGCACGGCCCAGCGGCGGGCGCCCCGAGGTCCCGGCGAAGATGACGTCCTCCATTTTGCCGCCGCGCAGCGTCTTGGCACCTTGCTCGCCCATGACCCAGGACAACGCATCGACGACATTGGATTTGCCCGAACCATTAGGGCCGACCACACACGTGATGCCGGGCTCGAGTTGAAGGGTCGTCGAGGAGGCAAAGGACTTGAACCCACGGAGCGTAAGGCTCTTGAGGTACAAGGTCGACTCCTGATCGGCGGAAGCCGCCTGCAGATGAGGCGACGTGGGGGCGCGCGATGCGCTGGAGCAACCCTATTAGGTCTGAGACTCAGTGTGCGAGAGGCTCGAGCAAATCGGCGCCGGTGAGTAGACCGACTCGCTCGCTCAGTGCCTTGTTCAGACCATCGTTTTCGGTTTTGAGCCGCATCACTTCTGCCTCGAGATCAGTGATTCGGCGTCGCAAGTTGGCGGATTCCAGAAGTTGCTCGTTCGTGGGTCCACCCATAAAGCCGACAAGGGCTTTAGCCATGGCATGCCTCCGGATAAGGAGTGAAAATAGGGAAGGGCAGATTGATGTTTCTGCGCCTACCAATATCTCACCACGCCGCCCTCAGGTCAACCGAGAATTTCGGCCTCGCGCTCAATCTTGCGAAATATGCGGGCGACATAGGGTGGGCATGTGAATGACCTCTTCAATCCTCCCGTCGGGGAGTGGAAGCGTGTCTCGCCGCGCCTCCGCACGGTGCGCCGCATACTCATCCTCGTCCCGATCAGCACTTTCGCCCTGGTGGCGATTGTGGCGATTGCGCTGACCCTCGGCTGGGGGTGGCTTATCGCGCTCATCGCCCTGATCGCCTTGGCCTCCGCGGCATGGGCATGGAACTGGGCCGCCCGCAATCAGGCTAGCTGGGGTTATGCGGAGAGGGAGGACGATCTCCTCGTGACCAGCGGCGTGATGTTCAAGCGCCTGGTCGCCGTCCCCTACGGCCGTATGCAATTCGTCGACGTCAACGCCGGGCCGGTCCACCGCGCCTTCGGGGTCGCAACTGTGACACTTCATACGGCGAGCGCAGAAACCGCGGCAGACATCCCCGGCCTCCCGGCTGACGAAGCCACCCGCCTGCGCAACCGACTGACCGAACTCGGCGAAGCCCATGGCGCCGGACTCTGACGGCATCCGGACCCATCCCCTGACGGGAGCCGTCCAAGGCGCATTGTGGGCGGCCGCGGCATCGGCCGGACTCGTCGGTTCATTGGCCTCGGGCGAAGGCGTGCTCGGGGTCCTCATCGGTATCGCCGCAGGTCTCATGCTCGGTATGGGGTTCGGTTTCCTCAGTTGGTGGTTCACCCGCTACACGATCGACGGCACGGAATTGCGCATCAATTCGGGCTTCATCACCAAGCGGTCGAGACGGATGCCATACGAACGCCTCCAGTCGGTCGATATCGCCGAACCGTTGGTCGCCCGCATCTTCGGCCTGGCCGAACTGCGCATCGAAATGGCCGGCGGCAAGGATTCGCGCACAACTCTGCGATTCCTCAAACTTGCCAACGCCCGGGATCTGCGCACCGTGCTGCTCAACAGGGCACACGGTCTCGAGGCCGATGAGACGCAAGCCGAGGCTCCCCGCGACGTCATTGCCTCTGTGCCTCCCGAGCGCATCATGATCGGCACTCTCCTCGGCCTGGACTTCATGTTCTCCGCGCTTGGCACACTTGCCCTGATCGTCGCGGGTCTTTGGTTCCACGCTTTCGTCGTGGTCCTGGGTGGTGTGATTCCTCTCGGCTCGTGGCTCATGCAGATCATTGCTCTGCGCGTTTTCCAGCAGTGGGGCTTCGCGCTCACTCGCGGAAGCGGAGGCCTTCGAATCGAGCGCGGCCTCCTTTCGCGGACGTCCCAGACGATTCCCGTCGACAGGGTGCAGGGCATTGCCATAGAGGAACCGTTCGTGTGGCGGCGGCTGGGCTGGCAACGGCTCGAAGTCGACGTTGCTGGCTACGCCAACCAAAGCGACAACTCCGGCGTCAACGCCAACTCCACCCTTCTGCCGATTGCGGATCCGCCGCTGGCCACCCATGTCATTGGCGAACTGCTTCCCGGAGCCAATCCGCACACGGTGGCCCTGACCTCCGTGCCGAAACGGGGCTGGTGGTTCGCGCCAATCGGCTGGAAGTATCGGTCGGCGGGCGCCGATAACCTCATCTTCGTGTCCCAGACCGGATGGCTCGAACGCACGACAAGCATCGTTCCGCACCACAAGACGCAATCTGTGGCGCTTCGGCAAGGTCCTTTGCAACGAATGCGCCGGGTCGCGACGGTCGAAGTCCACAGCCCCAAGGGACCGGTCAACGCAGAGGGCCGTCACCTTGACGAGGGCGATGCTCACCGGGAGACATACGCCCAGCTCGACCGTGCCCGGGCCGCACGCGCTCGCTAGCCGCCCGAGGTTCCGTCTTCGGCGGCCTCGTCCATCAGGCCGCAAATTTCTCGGGAGTCGAGCCAGCCGTCGGGAAGGTTGACGCGTTTGGGCGAACCCTGGCGGCCGCGGGGCGTACCCAGCTCGGCCATTGGGTAGGGCTCGGTCGGATCGAGTCGGGCGAGCAAGTCGTCGAGCGCCACGTATGACGACACAAGTCCCAGCCGATGACGCGTGTCGCTGCCGGCGGCAAAGCCCTTGAGATACCAGGCGATGTGCTTGCGGAACTCGATGCAGCCACGTTCCTCGCCCATCAGATCACCGAGAAGCACAGCGTGGCGCCGCATAACGTCAGCGACTTCGCCGAGAGTCGGGAGCTCGAGCACGTCTCCGCCGGCGAACGCAGCGGAAAGGTCACGGAACAACCACGGCCGTCCGAGGCAGCCGCGGCCGATGACAACGCCGTCGCAGCCGGTCTCTTCGACCATACGAATTGCATCGGCGGCCTCCCAGATGTCGCCGTTTCCGAGAACCGGGATTGCGACGGAGGCCTTGAGTTCGGCGATCGAATTCCAGTCGGCCCTGCCCGAATAGTGCTGAGCAGCGGTGCGACCGTGCAAGGCTATCGCCGCGCAACCGGAGTCCTCGGCGATGTGCCCTGCATCGAGATAGGTGAGGTGATCCTCATCGATGCCTTTGCGGGTCTTCATCGTGACCGGGACACCATATGGTGTGGCCGCTTCGACAGCACTTGTGAGGATTTCGCCCAACAAGGCGGACTTCCAAGGCAATGCCGCTCCACCGCCCTTGCGCGTGACCTTCGGAACCGGGCAACCAAAGTTGAGGTCGACATGATCGACTCCGTGTTCGGCGCACAGGATCTCGACGGCCTTGCCCACATAGTTGGGGTCGATGCCGTAGAGCTGAACCGAGCGGACCTTTTCGGACGCACCGAACTTCAGCATTGCGAGACTGGTTTTATCACCCTCGACGATTCCGCGTGAAGTGATCATTTCGCACACGTAGAGTCCCGCACCCTGCTCGCTGCACAGCTCGCGAAAAGCGGCATTCGTCACGCCAGCCATCGGGGCAAGCACGACAGGCGTGGCCACCTCGAGGTTGCCGAGGCGCAATGTGCCCGGGAGCGTGGAAACGGTCATGCATCCATTGTCGCAGCGACTGCTGCGAGCGGCCAATTACGTGCGGCTCGGGAAGGGTGAGCTTCTTAGGGACGCCAGTTGATCGGGTTCTTCTGATCCGCAGTCTGGAGGTCGATCG
>JBDSQP010000034.1:0-3336 GCA_039929755.1 Aeromicrobium sp.
CGAACGGACATCGTTCCTGATGATCATCGGCTCCAACCCCCTTGTTTCGCGCGGAAGCCTCGTCAGCATGGGCAACATGCGCGAAAAGATGAGCGGAATCGTCGGTCGCGGCGGCCGCGTCGTAGTCATCGATCCGCGACGCACCGAAACTGCACGCGCCTACGAACACGTCGCTGTCCGTCCCGACGGTGATGCGTGGCTGTTGTTCGCCATGCTCAATGTCATCTTTGCCGAGGGGCTCCAGGACAGCGCTGCGATCGAAACACAATCCCAAGGGATCGATGCCATTCGCCGCGCGGCCATTCGGTACACAGCCGAGTCTGTTGAGATCCGGACCGGCATACCTGCTGAGGACGTGAGGAAACTCGCGCGAGACCTGGCAGCGGCTCCCTCGGCGGCGATTCATGGCCGTACCGGTGCCTGCCTCGGCCGAAACGCAACTCTCGTCAATGTCCTCATCGACGTACTCAACCTGGTTACCGGCAATCTCGATCGCCCCGGCGGTCTGGTCTTCGGCCGACCACCAGTCAATTTCGCCGGACTCACCTCACGCGCCGGGGTGGCGACCTATGACAGTTATCGCTCCCGAATCGGGGATTTTCCCGAAGTCATCGGTCAGTTGCCGGCACCGCTGATGGCTGCGGAGATCGAGACACCTGGGCCAGGCCAGCTACGCGCACTCATAGTTTCGGCGGGCAACCCGGTCCTGTCCGTTCCCGGTGCAGAGCGTTTCGAAAAGGCATTAGGCAAGCTGGATCTACAGGTCGGAATCGACCTTTACCTCAACGAGACCCACAAGCACGCCGACTACGTTCTGCCTGCCGCGACTTTCTACGAACGCGACGACCTCGTCCTGGTCGCATTGGACTTCCACCTGACGCCGTTCGTGCAGTGGACCGAGCCCGTCATCGAGCCCAGCGGAGAGGCGCGCGAGGACTGGCGGATTATCGATGCCTTGGCCCGCGAACTTCGAGTCAGACCGGTTGCCGGCCTCGCGTCCAGCATTTTCGGCACCGGAAGGATTGGGCGCATCGCCGCAAAGGCGTTCGTGCCATTCACCGGCTGGGTGACACCGGGCCGCGTTGTCGACATCCTTCTCCGCACCGGGCGTGACGGGGACTTGTATGGGCTCCGCAAGGGCGGAATCTCCGTGGCGAAGTTGAAGCGCAATCCGCGTGGTCTAGTCCTCGCCGACAACGTCGAGACCGGCGTTCTCCGCAAGAAGGTACGCGGCGGCAAGCTGACTCTCGACGACCCACGCATCGAGGAGGCAGTTGCACGCCTCGAGTCAGAACCATTGCCCGACCCGGCCTACCCGCTCTCGATGATCGGACGCCGGGACGTGCGCTCGCACAACTCATGGATGCACAACACGCCAAAACATCAGGACGAACGACGCCGCCAGCGCGCGTTGGTCCACCCGAAGGATGCCGCCGAAGCCGGTATCTCCGAAGGTGACCTGGCAAAGGTCGTCTCGGCAACCGGCGTCATCGAGTTGCCTGTCGAGTTGACCGAGGACGTCGGACCCGGGACCGTCGCGGTTCCCCATGGCTGGGGTCATAAGAACGGCAGTTGGCAGACTGCGAACGCCGCGGGTGGCGCCAACGTCAACGAGTTGACCTCCGCCCTCGCCGACGATCTGGAACCGCTGTCCGGAATGTCGCACCTCAATGGCGTCCCGGTGCGCCTCGAGCCCGTTGGCTGACGTCATGACGCGCCTCGGAGCGACTGTTAGAATTTTCGCCGTGCAGCGGGAACCGTTCTCCTAGGCGCATACGAGGAGAACCAGCGCAATGAGTTCAAAGGTCCGCGCCGAGATTCAGGGCTTACGGGCACTCGCAGTCGGTTTGGTCATCCTGTATCACCTTTGGCCCCTTCACCTCCCGGGTGGATACATCGGCGTCGATGTCTTCTTCGTGATCTCCGGATTCCTGATCACCTCCCACCTTGTACGCGAAGTCGAATCGTCCGGCCGAATCTCACTGCCACAATTTTGGGCACGGCGAGCCCGACGCCTCCTCCCGGCCAGCCTGCTCGTGGCTGCCGTGTCCGCCGTCGGCGTCCTGGTCCTGGTTCCGAAAACGCTTTGGGTGCAATTCCTCCGCGAGGTGTTCGCGAGCGTGCTCTACGTTCAAAACTGGGCCCTGGCACGCGACTCTGTCGACTATTTGGCTGCCGACAATGTCGTCAGCCCAGTTCAGCATTTCTGGTCGCTCTCAGTCGAGGAGCAGTTCTACCTGGTGTGGCCTCTGCTCATCCTGTTGGCCGTCGCGCTCAGCCGTCGCCGGAGTAACAGATGGAAGAGGGTGGCCATAGCCGTCACGCTTGGCGCCGTGGTCGCAGTGAGCCTCGCCTACTCGGTATGGGAGACGTTCAAGACACCCCAGTCGGCATACTTCGTCACTCCCACACGTGCGTGGGAGTTCGGTGTCGGCGGTTTGCTCGCGGTGCTCGGCACGGCGACTCGGAGCGAATGGAATCCCGCGCGAAGCGCAGTCTCGTGGATCGGCATCGGCGCGATTGCCATCTCGGCTCTGACCTTCACGGACCAGACGCCCTTTCCGGGATGGGCGGCAATGATTCCCGTGTGCGGTGCGCTCGCGATCATCTGGGCCGGCGAGACCTCTGGCTGGTGGTCATCCACCTGGATCGCGAGATCGGTTCCGGTGCGCTTCATCGGCGACACGTCCTATTCAAGCTATCTATGGCACTGGCCGCTCATCGTCCTCGTCCCCTATGCGACCAATTCGCAACTCACGACCGGGCAGAAGCTCTTGATTCTCCTAGCGACCCTGCTGCTCGCACAGGCGAGTAAGACACTCGTTGAAGATCCGACCCGGATCGCTAAATTCTTCGCCGCGGCCCGTCCTCGTCGCACGTTCGCCTTCTCAGTGCTTGGCATGGTCGCTGTGCTCACCATTTCCGGGTGCGGATTGGTTGCTCTGCAGATGAATGTGGCGGCGCAAAAGGACGCAGCCCGGTCCGTCCTTTCCAATCCGCCGTCGTGCTTCGGCGCAAGCGCGATGGACGACGGACTTGTTTGCGACAATCCCAAATTGGGCGGGATGATTGTGCCCTCACCGCTCTACGTAGACCCAGACGCCTCGTCAAAGTGCACGCGCCTCGACTCGGACCCGTCTGGCTTGTCCCCCTGTGAGTTCGGAACTCCTCAGGAGGATGCCGCCGCTCGCGTGGTCCTGATCGGGGACAGTCATGCGATACACATGCGAGACGCGCTCCTCCAGACGATCAAGGACCGGCACTGGAACGCAATTTCCTTGGCCAAGTCCGGCTGCCCAGCGTCGCTCGCCGTCAAGATCATTGCCGAACCGGACC
>JBDSQP010000035.1:0-3661 GCA_039929755.1 Aeromicrobium sp.
CAGTCGAGGCCGGAGGTGTAGGAACCGCGGTCGGTGCTTCGTAGGAACCACCCTTATCCTCAAGCGCATTCTTGATCGCAACGACGATGCCGGTAAGAATCGCGAGGAAGAGCAGTTTGCGCAGCGGGCGCCTCTTCTTCTTGGACACGGACTTCTCTGACGTGGACATGGTCCAAACCTACCGCCTTGGCTGCGCATGGAAGAATAGTGCGAACCCATTGAGAGGACCACACGTGGCCGAGCAGCTGATTGCAACCCTGAAAACCAATAAGGGTGACATCGCCATCGAACTTTTCCCCAACCATGCACCCAAGACGGTCGAGAACTTTGTCGGCCTTGCCGAAGGCACCAAGGAATGGAAAGACCCCAGGACCGGTCAGCCCTCCAACAAGCCCTTCTATGACGGCCTTGGTTTCCACCGCGTCATCGCCAACTTCATGCTCCAGGGCGGCTGCCCACTGGGCACCGGCACTGGCGGCCCGGGTTACCAGTTCGGCGACGAGTTCCACCCCGATCTGTCCTTCGATCGCCCCTACCTTCTGGCGATGGCCAACGCGGGACCCGGCACCAACGGTTCGCAGTTCTTCATCACGACGATCCCGACCGACTGGCTCAATCGCAAGCACACGATCTTCGGCGAAGTCCTCGACGAAGAGAGCCGCAAGGTTGTCGACGCGATCGAGAAGGCACCGACCGGACGTGGCGACCAGCCGATCGAACCCGTTGTCATCGACAGCGTGCAGATCGAACGACGTAGCTAGAAACCCGTGACAGAGCAAGCGCCCGCCGATCAGCGGTGCTATCGACACCGCGATCGGGAGGCATACATCTCCTGCCAGCGGTGCGGGCGCAAGATCTGCCCGGACTGTCTGCGTGACGCCTCGGTCGGTTTTCATTGTCCCGAGAGCGTAGCCGAGGGCGCGAAGACGGTTCGGACAGCCCGGACCGTCTTCGGCGGTACGGTCTCGGCGCGCGAAGGCATCGCCAGCATGGTGATCATCGGCATGAATGTCGCGGCGTTCGTCGTGACCCTCGCGCTTGGGGGATCGACCGGGAAATTCTTCGAGAACGGCGCGATGCTCTCGATCACGGTGGGCGATCCCGTGGGCAACATCCTCAAGGGAGTGGCCGACGGAGGCTACTGGCGCCTTTTGACATCGGCGTTCCTGCACGAAGGCGTGTTGCATATCGCCTTCAACATGTATGCGCTGTATCTCTTCGGCCCGATGGTCGAACGGGCACTGGGTATCCGACGCTTCGTCGGTTCCTACCTGACGATCGCCATCGGTGCCTCAGTGTTCGTCTACTGGCTGGCTGCACCGAACGCCCTGACTATCGGCGCTTCGGGAGCGGTGTTCGGCCTGTTTGCCATGGCGCTGATCTTCCTCGTCAAGGCCAAGCAGGATGTCACCTCGCTTTTGGTGATGCTGGCGCTCAACGCGGTCATCAGCCTTCAGGGGAATATCAGCTGGCAGGGCCACCTTGGTGGATTCCTGATCGGGCTTGGCCTTGGCGCCACGTTCGCCTATGCGCCGCGCGAGCGCCGCACGCAGGTTCAGATCCTGGTGTTCGTTGCCCTGTGGATTGGCATCATCGCTGCGGTCGTATTGCGTACGAGCCAGCTCACTTAGTTACGGCAGCGAATGACAGCTGTGTAACTATCCACAGGCATTATCCACAGTGTGGATAATGACATTGGTGTAACTAGCTATTCCCACTTCATCGCGAAGCCGAAAGCGGCGACGATGAAGCCCATGCCGATGACGAGGTTCCAGCTGCCGAGGTCTGTCATGAGCGGAATCGTGACATCGGTGCCATTGGTCACGTAGAAGACGACGATCCACACCAGGCCAATCAATGCCGAGGCAATCATGGCAGGACCGGCCCAGCGGTTGCCGATTCTCTTGGGCTTGGGGCCGGTGTTCTTCGGAGCCTTGGAAGGCTTGAATTTCGCCACTTAATTACCTCATTGTCGGTGCTGGGTCTATTTGTGCACAGGTGATTGGTGCTCTGGGCTAGCGTAGTCGCCGATAGGCGAAGCGAGGAGTTAGGTATGGCGAAGGGCAAGGGCGGCGTGCATGCGCGCGACCATTGGCCACTCGCCGTGGTCGGACTTTTCGCCCTTGCGGGGTTTCTTTTCGTCGCCAGCGCAGTGAGTGCGGGTGGCTCCGATTTGCGACCTGCCGGCGAGGATGTCGCCTCCTTGCTCAAGGAACGCTCCCAGCGCGTCGATGAGCGCCGGCTCGAGGCCAGCGACCTGCGCAAGAGCATCGATCAACAGTCCAAATCGGTCAACAGCAAAGCCCTCAAGGCGCAGCTTGCTCGTGCCGACAAGCTCCGGGACGTGACCGGGCTGTCGAGAATCGTCGGACCCGGTATGCGCGTGACGCTGACCGATGCGCCGCGGACCGTCGAGATCCCCGGTCTGGATCCCAATTATCTGGTCGTTCACCAACAGGACATTCAGGCGTTCGTCAATGCATTGTGGTCCGGCGGGGCCGAGGCGATGACGATCCAGGGCGAGCGGTTGATCTCGACGACCGGTATCAAGTGCGTCGGCAACACGGTGGTGCTGGACGGCGTCCCCTATTCACCCCCGTACGTCATCGAGGCGATCGGTGATCAGTCCGCGCTCGACTACGCCCTGTCGACTTCGTCGGACGTCGCGACATATGGCAAGTACGTGACTCTTTACGGGCTGGGTTTGAAGGTCGAACAATTCGACAGACTGACCGCCAAACCCTACGCCGGAACTGTTGGCCTGAAGTACGCCACCGCTACGGACTAGCCACCGGTAGCGGTGCCGGCACCATCAACTGCTACCCCGGAGGTGTCCGTTCCGCCTGGGTCGGGAGCATCCGAAATCGTGAAGTCGACAGTGTCACCGGGCGAGAGCTTCGTTCCCTGAGGTGTGCCCTGTGAAATGACCTGTCCAGCGGGATCGGTCGACGTCGGATCCGACGACACGTTGGCCTTCAGACCCAGGTCGCGAAGGGCACTCTTGGCGTCATCCTCGGTCATGCCTACGAGGTTGGGAACGGAGACCTGACCCTTCGACACGAACAATGTCACCTTGCTGCCTACCTGAACGGACTGACCGGTCAGTGGCGTCGTGTTGAGTACCTGGCCGGCCGGAGCTGTGTCGTCGACTTCCTTCTTGGTGACCTTGAACTTGTATTGGTCGCCCTCAAGCTGTTGCTTCGCGACGTCGTACTGCAGTTGCCGGACGTCGGGCATCGTGACGGCCTCGGGACCCGTGCTCACAGTGAGGTTGACGGCGCTGCCCTTGGCCTTGGAATCGGCGGCGCCAGGATCCTGTGCAGATATCAGACCTTTGTCGACAGTCGCGGAGGCGGCCTCGTCGACCTTGCCCACGACGAAGCCCTTGTTCGTCAGGATTGTTTCGGCCGCGGCCTGGTCCTTGCCGACAACATTGGGAACCACGACCATGACCGCATCGGGGGTTTTGTTCATATGGAGAATTCCCCAGGTCACGCCCGCAATGAGGAGCAGCGCCACAACGCCGATGGCCCACCACTTGCCGTTGCCGTCGCCCTCCTCGTCCTCTTCCGGCTCGGCGCGACGCGCACCACCGGGGGAGGGCAGGACGGGTGCGGCGGCGGCGACCGACGTGGCGCCGACGATCGCTGTCGCTGCGGCG
>JBDSQP010000036.1:0-11105 GCA_039929755.1 Aeromicrobium sp.
GGATGCATGGGTTTCGATGTCGGGCCGAACCCTTGTTCTGGGAATCCCTGTTGACTCATGCTTGCTCCTTTGTCGATACGGGTCCTGGGAGGGCGGGTCCTGTGCGCCAGTCTTCAATTCCTGACAGCGCCTTGGTCTTGACGTCATCGGGAGCATTGGAGCCCCTGATGGAGCCGCGGGCAAGCTCGGCCAGTTCGTCATCACTGAAGTCCTGCGCCGCCCGCAGGACGGCATACTGGCCGTCCAATCGCGAACCGAACAACAACGGATCATCTGAGCCGAGGCTCACCTGAACTCCGGCCTGCATCAGGGTGCGCACCGGAACTTCTTCCAGGGTTTCGTAGACGCCCAGCGAGACATTCGACGTTGGGCACACCTCAAGGGTGATGCCGGCGTCGGCGATCCGATCGAGCACGCGCGGGTCTTCGGCCGACCGCACTCCATGTCCGATCCGGTCAGGATTCAAGTGGTCGAGGCATTGCGTCACATGACCGGCGCCTAGCAATTCGCCGCCGTGGGGGACCGAAGCAAGCCCTGCGCGTTCGGCGATCGTGAAGGCCGGTCCGAATGCGGCGGTGTCTCCCCGGCGTTCGTCATTGGAGAGACCGAAGCCGCACACGCCCCGGCCGGCATACTGCGCGGCGAGCCTGGCCAGCGTCCGCGCGTCGAGGGGATGTCTCGTTCGGTTTGCGGCGATGACGACGCCCATGCCAATGCCCGCGGTGACTTCCGCTTCACGTACGGCATCGAGTACGAGGTCGGTGAAATTGGTGATGCCGCCGAACCGCGCCGCATAGCCCGAGGGGTCGACCTGGATCTCAGTCCATACAGAGCCGTCAGCGGCGTCGTCCATCGCGGCCTCGGTGATTAGTCGTCGCACGTCCTCCTCGGTTCGCAACACAGAACGGGCGACGTCGTACAAACGCTGGAACCGGAACCAGCCCTTTTCGTCGGTCGCGACGAGTTGGGGCGGCCAGTCCTCGACCAACGCCGCGGGCAGCCGTATGCCGTCACGGTCGGCGAGTTCCACCAGAGTGGAATGACGCATCGAGCCGGTGAAATGGAGATGCAGATGCGCTTTGGGAAGCGCGGCGAGGGCCCGCATGGGTCCATCCTCACACTTGTGGTTTCGGCTCCGCGCAGGCCTGGCGAACCGCGGCCGCGACTCGCTTGTGCACATCGGGATGGAAGACGCTCGGAATGATGTAGTTGGCGTTGAGTTCGTCGTCAGTGACGGCCGCAGCAATCGCCTCGGCCGCGGCGACCAACACTCGGTCGTTGATGGTGTGACTGTGCGCATCGAGGAGTCCGCGGAACACTCCCGGAAACGCCAGCACGTTGTTGATCTGATTGGGATAGTCCGACCGCCCGGTGGCGACAACGGTGGCATGTTGGCGGGCGATGGCGGGTTCGATCTCGGGGTCTGGATTTGCCAGCGCGAAGACGACCGATTTGGCGGCCATCGTCACGATGTCCCCGGCGGTGAGGACATTGGGCGCACTCACTCCGATGAAGACATCGGCTCCGGGCAGAACTTCCTTCAATGAACCGGTCCGGCCCTCTGCGTTGGTGTGTTCGGCAATCCACTGGATTGAGGCATCCATGTTGTCGCGGTGGGTCCCGATGGCGCCATCGATGTCACAGACGATGACGTTGCGCAGACCGGCGCGTAACAATAATTTGAGAATCGCACTTCCAGCAGCTCCCGCTCCCGACATGACAACCCGAACGTCTGCGAGATTCTTCTCGACCACGCGCAGGGCGTTGGTCAGAGATGCCAGGACCACTATCGCGGTGCCGTGTTGGTCGTCATGGAAGACAGGGATGTCGAGCCGCTCGCGCAGACGCGCCTCTACCTCGAAGCAGCGCGGCGCCGAGATGTCTTCGAGGTTGATTCCGGCGAAGCCCGGGGAGATTGCTGCGACCGTCTCGACGATCTGGTCGACGTCCTGAGTGTCGAGGCACAGGGGCCAGGCGTCGATGTCGGCGAAGGCCTTGAACAGGGCCGCCTTGCCCTCCATGACGGGCAGCGCGGCGAGAGGCCCGATGTTGCCGAGACCGAGAACGGCCGAACCGTCAGTGATGACGGCCACGGAGTTGCGTTTGATCGTCAGCCGGCGTGCGTCTTCCTTGTCTTCGGCGATGGCCATACAGATACGTGCGACCCCCGGCGTGTAGACCATCGAGAGATCATCGCGATTGCGAAGAGGATGCTTGGATGCCATTTCGATGACGCCGCCGAGGTGCATGAGGAAGGTCCGGTCCGACACCTTGCTCACCTCGACGTCACCGATGGCCTTGAGCGCCTCCACGATCCGATCTGCGTGGGCAGCGTCTGCTGCCGCACAAGTGAGGTCGATGCGCAGGACATCGGTGCCCGAGCCGGTGACATCGAGCGCTGTGACGACACCGCCGGACTCCTCGACCGTCGTGGTCAGCTGACTGACCGCCGATCCGCCTGCAGGAACCTCTAGGCGGACCGTAATGGAGTTGGAGATGCTCGGTGTCGGTGACATGATTCCATCCTAGAAGGTGAGCGTTTCCTCATGTTTTCGGGTGCTTGTCCCTCGGTTCGACGCGGGTACTGTCGATCACGTAGACTTGCCGAACCGGTGAATTTTCACTCTAGTTCGCCATGCCCGGAGCCGGGTGTGCGAGTGGGGCAGATTCATCAGAGGGCAGTAGCTCAACTGGTAGAGCATCGGTCTCCAAAACCGAAGGTTGGGGGTTCAAGTCCCTCCTGCCCTGCGCAAGCAATACCAGTGACGTATTAACGAGACGAAGGAGAAAAGTGAGCGACCATCACGAACTTGCGACCCGGTCGGGCCGCACGTCGCCCATCACCTTTTATCGTCAGGCCGTCGCAGAACTGCGCAAGGTTGTGTGGCCGACCCGTCCGCAGGTCGTCAACTATTTCTTCATCGTGCTGGTTTTCGTGTTGTTCATGATGGCCCTGGTGGCCGGACTTGACCTCGTGATCAGCAAAGCCATGTTCAAGATTTTCTCCTGAACTGTTTACATCCGAACTGTGCACCCCCAAAAAGTAGAAGGATCACCGTGACCCAGCCCATTGACGAGGCAGTGAACGAAGACGCAGCCGTCGACGAAGAACTCGTCGAGCCGGCCGTCGACGCAGCTGACGACGTCAGCGACGTTCCTGCCGACGACACCGAAGGTGCCGATGCAGAGGCCGTCGAGACCCATGACGCTGACGCTACGTCGGAAGTAGCCGAAGAGGCCGACGCCGAAGTGGCAACGTCCGAAGAGTCCCAAGCCGAAGTTGACGCCGAAGAAGCCCCCAGCGACGCCCTCGCCGAATTCCGCGAACGTCTCTACAGCCAATTCGGTGACTGGTACGTCGTGCACACCTACTCGGGCATGGAAAACCGGGTCAAGACGAACCTCGAAAACCGCATCGTCTCGCTCAACGCCGAGGACTACATCTTCGAGATCGTCGTCCCGACCGAAGAGGTTGCCGAAATCAAGAACGGCCAGCGCAAGTTGGTCAAGCGCACCGTGCTCCCGGGCTATGTCCTGGTCCGCATGGATCTCACCGACGAGTCATGGGGCGTCGTACGCCATACCCCATCCGTCACCGGATTCGTGGGCAACTCCCACCAACCGGTGCCCCTCACTCTTGCCGAGGTGGAGAGCATGCTCGCCCCGGCAGTGGAGGCCGAAGTCGCAGCCGCGACCGATGCCCCCGAGCAGAAGGCAAAGGCCGCCAAGGTCGAGTTCGCAGACTTTGGTGTCAGCGATTCCGTCATGGTCGTCGATGGCCCGTTTGCCACTCTGCACGCCACCATTACCGAGATCAACATCGACGCTGCCAGGGTCAAAGCCCTGGTGGAGATCTTCGGTCGTGAAACGCCGGTCGAGCTCAGCTTCTCCCAGATCCAAAAGGTCTGATCAACGCCAGACCGGCACCCATCACACTGGCACCCATCGATAAATAGAAATCAAGGACCCTAGAAATGCCTCCCAAGAAGAAAGTCGCCGCACTTGTCAAGGTGCAGCTGCAGGCCGGTATGGCCAACCCAGCGCCTCCAGTGGGAACAGCCCTCGGCCCCCACGGCGTCAACATCATGGAGTTCTGCAAGGCATACAACGCTGCAACGGAGTCTCTCCGCGGCAACGTCATCCCTGTGGAAATCACGATCTACGAAGATCGCACGTTCTCCTTCATCACGAAGACGCCTCCGGCGGCTGAACTGATCAAGAAGGCTGCGGGCCTCAAGAAGGGATCGTCGACTCCTCACACGGACAAGGTCGGAAAAATCTCCAAGGATCAAATCCGCGAGATCGCCACGACCAAGCTCCCCGATCTCAATGCGAACGACGTTGATGCTGCGATGTTGATCATCGAAGGCACAGCACGTTCCATGGGCATCACCACCGATTGATTCACTCCATCAACCCATAATTAGAAGCATGTGGCAGGGCGCGCACTGAGCCCGATTGACCACAACTGGTAAAAGATAGGAACCAGCACATGACACAGCGCAGCAAAGCTTATAAGTCGGTCGCAGACAAAGTCGACAAAGACAATCTCTACTCTCCGTTGCAGGCAGTCACGATTGCCAAGGAATCGGGAAGCAAGAAGTTCGACTCCACTCTTGACGTGGCAATGCGTCTCGGCGTCGATCCCCGCAAGGCGGACCAGATGGTGCGCGGCACCGTCAACCTGCCACACGGCACCGGCAAGACCTCAAGGGTCCTGGTCTTCGCTACGGGCGCCAATGCAGATGCTGCCCGCGAAGCCGGAGCAGACTTCGTCGGAGCCGACGAACTCGTTGACAAGGTCAATGGCGGTTGGCTCGACTTCGACGCCGTCGTCGCGACTCCCGACATGATGGGCAAGGTCGGCCGCCTCGGTCGTGTCCTCGGCCCGCGCAACCTGATGCCCAACCCGAAGACCGGCACCGTGACGCCCAACGTCGCCAAGGCCGTCGGAGACATCAAGGGCGGCAAGATCGAATTCCGCGTCGATCGTCACGCCAATCTGCAGTTCATCATCGGCAAGGCCTCCTTCACGGCAACGCAACTCGCCGAGAACTATGCGGCCGCGCTCGAAGAGGTCCTGCGCCTCAAGCCCGCCAGCTCGAAGGGCCGTTACCTCCGCAAGGTGACTGTTTCCACGACTATGGGCCCCGGCATCCAGATCGACCCCAACCGCACTAAGTCGGTTGCAGTCGACGAAGAGGCCTAACCAGCACTCCATACAGCGGTGGCCCTGGGAATTCCCGGAGCCACCGCTGTTTTGTGTCTTGTGCGTCAGTCAGTCGTGGGTAATCTCCACAACGCGACCGCCATGCAGATTGCCCAGACAAGCGCGACCGGGACAGTGAGTGAGCCCAGAAGAGCCGCGCAAGCCGCGAGGATGACGACGGCACAGACGATGCCGATGACTCCCACCCACTTGGCCAGAATCTGAGTCCTGATCACGACGACTGACATCGCCAGAATCGCCAGCGCGAGTGCCGCCATCGCGCCCGTGTTGTAAAGCGCATAGTTCAGGCCGGTGGAGAAGCGCAGGACGTCGATTCCGGGCAATGGTGCCCCATCAATTTTCACCATCCGGCCGATGACTCCCCGCATTGCGGCAAGGACCAGCATCGTTGCGCAGAATGCGCCCGCCATCGAATGTGCAAATGCCGACCATTGCGTTACTCGGCCGTCGGCCTTTGAGGCGAGTTCCCGAAAGTAGTTGGCAACGACACTGAAGAGAACTGCTGCGCAAATGCCGAAGAACAGTGAGGCAATCGTGGCGATCAGATTTGAATCGCTTTGCCACCACACAAGTACCTTGTGGTCGCTCGCCTTCCAGGGCACATTCAGGACGGCCGAAAACAGAAGAATCGATACGGCAAAGAGAGCGGACGCGATCGACGCGACCCTTGCTGGCCTGGCGGATGAAACAGACATGAGAATGACTCCTTGAGTGGTCTGGACCGGTCCCAGCCCGGCTGCTTCAAGACTTCTCGGGTTTGAGGTTCCGTTCGACGGTGCGTGCACCACTCTTCGGCTCAGGGTCAGCACCGAGGCGCGCGAGTGATTCTCCTGCCACGATGGGTGGATGGAGCACGCAGTGACCGCGGCGGCACGCATGGGGCGCGTCGGCGCGTGGCTCGTGGCCCCGTTGTTCATTGGCGGAATGGTTCTGTTCGAGCAGCGGATTGCTGACTCTGGGCGGGACGATCTCCTGACGTTGAATTCGGTCAGCGCGCTCCCATTGATGGTGGCGAACCTGTCGTGCTGGCTTGTCGGCGTGGTGTTGACCTGGCGAGTGACCCATCACGTGGTCGGCTGGTTGTTTCTGGGTCTGGCCTCTGCGATGACCGCCGGCGGTTTTCTCGACGTCTATGCCAATGACTCCCTGCGGGCCGAACCTCATACCTTCCCGTTGGGTGCCTACGCAGCGGTTGGAGGCGACACGATCTTCGTCTGGTGGTTCCTCTTTGTTGCCCTGATCCTTCAACTGACGCCGACGGGACAACCGCTGACGAAGCCATGGGCACGTCTGACCGGGATCACGATCCTGTCTTCGTTCGCCTTTTTCGTCGCTGTCCTACTTCGATCGACTCCGCTTGAGGGGGAGAATGCAGGTCTTGTAAGCCCATGGGCTGTTCCCGGTCTTGCGGGGCTCCTCGCTGGAGCGGGTCTCGTCGCCATCTTGACTCTCGGCCTGTGCCTGCTTACTTCGGCCGGCGTCCTCCTGGTGCGATTCCGTAGATCCCAGGGCGACGAGCGGCGCCAGTTGCTTTGGCTCGTCGGGGGCGTGACGCCACTTCCGTTGTGCCTCGCCGTTTCATTCGCCAGCGCTTTTGCTCACAACGAGCTCCTCGCTGGCGCCTCCATTTCGATTGGAATCGTTGCGCTTGCCGTGGGTGCGGGATTCTCCGTCGCCAAATATCGGCTGTACGGCGTCGAGCACGTTGTCAGCGGCGCCGTCGCTTACATGCTTGCGTCGGCCGCCATCGTCGCCATGTACGGCGCTGTGACGCTGGCTTTGACCCGCAATATTCCGGGCGTGCGAACCAGCTCAACGTTGACCACCGTCCTGGCGACTCTTGCCGCTGCGGGTGTCGCTCTGCCGGCCTACCATTGGGCGCGCGATGCCGTTGACCGTCGATTCAATCGACGCCGATTCGATGCTGTGCATGTCGTAAAAGTCGGCTTGCAGCAGGACTCGCCGGATCTCGGTGCGCTCATGATCGCGGCCCTCGGTGACCCGACTGTCCGAATCATTTTCCCCGGGGGCGACTCCGGTTGGGTCGCTCCCGATGGCAGCCCGGTGCAGCCGGGAGACAACGTAGTTGTGGTCGCCCGCAGGGGTTCGGCAGCTGCAAGGATCGAGTTCGATCCCAAGAGAACGGATCGCAACATCGTCGAAGCCGTGGCTCAGCAGGCTGCTGCCGAGATTGACAATCTGGGTCTGCGCGCAGAGTTGGCGCGAAAGTTACAGGACGTAAGCATGTCGAGGTCGCGTCTCGCCGGCGCCCACCTCGAGGAGCGGAAGCGCATGGAGCGCGATTTGCACGACGGCGCGCAGCAACGGTTGCTTGCCATCGCGCTGCAACTTCAATCGGCGCGGGTCAATGGCTCACCTGAGCTCTTGCAGCAGGAGGCAGATCGAGCCGTCGTCCATCTTGGGATAGCGGTCCAGGAATTGCGTGATCTGGCAAACGGTCTTCAACCCGCTTCGTTGGCCGGTGGCGGATTGCGTGCCGCCGTCGAGGAACTTGCCGTTCGGATACCCCTGACATTCAAACTCGACGTCATCGATCGACGTTTCGATCCGGTCATCGAGGGCGCCGCATGGTTCGTCATTGCAGAGGCTGTCTCAAATGTGGTGAAGCATGCCGGCGTCGATGCGGTCCGGATTGATGTCGGACTCGAATCTTCGGGCCTGCGAGTCACCGTTGAGGACGAAGGCGCCGGGGGCGCAAACCGTCGAGGTCGCGGGCTGCAGGGCCTTGCAGATCGGGTCGCGGCACTCGGCGGGCGCCTTGCGATAGACGATCGCGGCCCTCACGGAACTCGCGTCGAGGCGTTATTCCCATGCGAGTAGTCATCGCCGATGACTCCGCGCTCCTCAGGGAAGGGCTGTCACGACTGCTTGTCGAATCTGGTGTCGACGTGTGCGAAACGGCGAGCGATGCCGTCGCTCTGGTCGCAGCCGTAGACCGATGGAGTCCCGATGTCGCCATCATCGACATCCGTATGCCGCCGACCTTCACACACGAGGGTGCCGCCGCGGCTGTCGAACTCCGGGAGAGGCTCCCCGGACTGGGAATCCTCTTGTTGTCCCAGGCTGTCGAGACTCATTTTGCGTCGCAACTGTTGGAAAGGTACCCGGACCGGTTCGGGTACTTGCTGAAAGACCGGGTCCTCGATGTCGAAACCCTGATGGGTGCGTTGCGGACCATCGCGGCAGGTGGCACAGCACTCGATCCCGAGATCGTTCGCCATCTCATGCGGCGTACGTCGGATACGGACCCTCTCCATACCCTCACCGACCGCGAACGAGAAGTGCTGATGCTCATGGCCGAAGGTCGATCGAACGCGGCTATCGCGAGCCGACTCACCGTCACGTTGAAGACGGTCGAAAGCCACATCGCCAATATCTTCAGCAAGATGGGGTTGTTCGGCGCCCAAGATGACCACCGCCGTGTTCTTGCTGTTCTGGCCGCCCTTCGTCGATCGGCGGATGCGGGTTAGCCAGGCCGTCATACACTTGGCGCAATTCACGGCTTCATGCGAGCCGACTGCTTCCAGGGAGTCCCATGAACAAGCGTCACCAGTTCGTGTTCGCCATCGCTGCGGCGAGCCTCGTTCTTGCTGGGTGCGGCAGCAAGTCCACCGCAGCGAAGGATGCCGGCGTAGGCGAGAACTCAGGCACGACGCTGACGCCCAAAAACTTCGTTTCATCGATCACGGCGGCGCAGCAGAAGGCCAGGAGCAGTCACGTCGAGATGACCATCTCGGCATCGGGCCAGAAGTTCGGTGCATCCGGGGACACAGAAATCGGCGCGACCGCCGAGGACACCACGGTCAAGATGCTGATGGACCTCGGCTCGTCCGGTATGGGCAAGCTCGAAATGCGCTTGATCGGCTCGACCTTCTACATCAACCTCGGACCCATGTCGCAGAACAAGTTCGCCAAGATCGACCTCAAGGACTCGAGCAACCCGATGGTCGGGCAATACGGAAAGTTCCTCGATCAGTTGGATCCGTCGAAACAAATCGCCTCGTTCAAAGCTGCCATGACAGATCTAAACAAAAAGGGAGCCCCGATCACGATCGATGGGGTCAAGGCTCAGCCCTACGAAATGACCCTGGACACCAGCAAGATCGCAGACACCGGGGGCACGGGCGCAAGTTCTGGGGTCGATATCCCCAAGGAAGTCACGTACACGATGTGGGTCGGCCCGGACAACCTCCCGCGTCGACTCGTGAGTGAACTTGCCGGGTCCGATATCACCGTGAACTACTCGAAGTGGGGTCAGCCGGTTGACGTCAAAGCCCCCTCCAAGAATGAGATCACGACGGTCGACCTGACCAAAATGTTTGGGCAATTGCCCTCGGCCTGAGGTTCCATCGCGGTCCGTGCACCCGATTTGTTAAGGGCGGGTTCGGTGCCGTAGTCTTGAATCTGCCGAAGACCGCTGGTTGGAAATTCGCAAGAGTTTTCCGAAGTGCCCAACGATCTCCTCCAGGAGATTGATAAGGGCGGCCCGCGCAGGAACACGATCCAGTTTCATACTCACGTATGTTCAACGCCCGTGGCCTTGCGCCGGGGCGTTTTTTGTTTGGGCGCCAGCACTTCGAACGACTCATGTGTTGGAAGGAGACCCATGGCAAACCCGGAAAAGGCAGCAGCTGTTGCCGAGCTTGCGGACAACTTCCGTAACTCAAATGGAGCTGTGCTCACCGAGTACCGCGGGCTCACCGTGAAGCAGTTGCAGGAATTGCGCCGCTCACTCGGTGGGAGCGCCAGCTATGCCGTCGCGAAGAACACGCTCACCAAGATTGCCGCCAAAGAAGCCGGAATCGAACTTTCTGATTCACTGCTGACTGGTCCTACGGCGATCGCCTTCATCACCGGCGATCCCGTAGACGCAGCCAAGGGCTTGCGTGACTTCGCCAAGGCGAACGACAAACTCGTCATCAAAGGCGGTTTCCTCGACGGGAAGCAGCTCGATGCTGGCGAGATCAGGAAATTGGCGGACCTCGAGTCGCGCGAGGTACTCCTCGCCAAGCTCGCAGGTGGCATGAAGGCAAGCCTTCAGAATGCCGCGTCGCTGTTCAACGCCCCGCTGTCGCAGGCTGCCCGAGTATTCGGCGCACTGCAGGCGAAGGCCGCGGCCGACCCGTCCGTACTTGCTGCCGGTGCACCTGCGCCGGTCGCAGCCGAGGAAGCAGCACCCGTTGCGGCCGAGGCAGAAGAAGCAACCGAGGCCCCCGCCGAGGCAGTCACTGCCGACGTCGAGGCCGAGGCAACCGAGGGCTAAAGCCCGAGTCAATCGGGACCCCCTCGGGGTCTCACTAAAGGAAGGACGCCATCATGGCGAAGCTCAACACCAGCGACCTGTTGGACGCGTTCAAGGAAATGACCCTCATCGAGCTCAGCGAGTTCGTGAAGGAATTCGAAGAGACCTTCGACGTCACCGCAGCTGCCCCCGTGGCTGTTGCAGGTGCCGCACCGGCCGCTGCCGGTGGAGGCGCTGACGACGCAGCCGAACAGGATGAATTCGATGTCATCCTCGAAGCTGCCGGCGACAAGAAGATCCAGGTCATCAAGGAGGTCCGCAGCATCACCAGCCTCGGACTGAAGGAAGCCAAGGATCTCGTCGAAGCCGCTCCGAAGGAAGTTCTGGAGAAGGCCACCAAGGAAGCTGCCGAAAAGGCCAAGGAAGCCCTCGAGGCTGCCGGCGCCACCGTTACTGTCAAGTAGCTCTTCGGCACGACTGATGAGAGGCGCTCACCCCTTCGGGGGTGGGCGCCTCTTGTCGTCTGGAGCCGATCGATTCGCGACTGTGTCGGGGCCCGTGATGCCCATCACGTGGACGGCGAGATTGTCACTCCTATTTACATGGGGTATG
>JBDSQP010000037.1:0-3450 GCA_039929755.1 Aeromicrobium sp.
CCTGCATGCCCAGAGCGAATGCTGACAGTCGAGGATCAGCCGATCCGCCCGACCCCGCCGGGGCCAGCTTGCTTCATCTCGCAACACAATTGCGAACACTTGTTCGAGTAGATCTAGGATGTAGTTATGGACGACGAGTTCGAGGTCTACGGCCGCTGGAAGCCACCAGCAACACCACAAACCGTCCTCAACGTGTAATGGCCACTCCGCGACAAAACCGTGAACCACGCACGCGGCATCAACGATCAGCCCCCGATCGACGTCACTGTACGTGTCGCACTCGAGCAAGAAGGTGAGCAGTACCTCGAGGCGATCGCCTCACGGTGGAACAAGTCGCACGTCTACGTCACCAGCGCCGACGCACGAATCCCCAGGGAAGGGATCTGGGTTTTGGCTAGGGACGTTCGTCGGCGTTAACCAGACCGGGCGAGTCTCAATGCCTCGCTGCGCCTCGCCGTCAATCGGTCCCTCGATTGGGTCGGGCGCGCCTTATTGGTCGGGTAAGCGCGAATGCTCACGGATTGGCCTTTCCGCCGGGAGTCGTGGCGATCTTCAACGCGACCGCTTCGCTCTCGCTGATCGTGTGACCGGTCGTCCTATCGAATCCCGAGATGCCATCGAGCACCCAAGCGGCCGTCTCCCATTCGGAGCCATTCCACCACTCGGGGAAATGCCCGTGGATTCCGCGCAGATAACGAGCCACACCCCAATCCTTGACGCGGTGAGCGCCATCAAGGCTGTAGTACGTGTACTCCCCAGATTCCATTCTGATCATCGCCCTTCATTACTAGTTGAGCACGAGGCTCTGACAGATTGCTATATTCCATCGCATGGCGACGAGCGCAGAGGTGAAGAAGTTGAGGGCGGCCAAGATTGCCCACACGTTGGCAATGGCGTACCGCAACGGTGATGTGGAGGGCACGGACGTGCTGCGAATCTTGCGGCACGAGCTGCGCCGCTTGAATACCAATCGCAAGCTCCTGATTCCTCGACGGTCTGCCGAGGCCCAAAGAGTGATCGAAACGCATGCCGACCCTGCCGACATTCCAAAGAATGGCTCGCTGGACGCCTTGCACGCGGATCACGTATGGAATATCTCCGCGAAAACGTTGTCGGACACAACAACGATCGATGGTTGGTTGGTTGAGCTCGAAAAGCTGTCTGAAGTTGTTTGCGTCACGGCGAAGGAAAACTACGCCTTGATGAAGAAAGAGAAACTCGGAGATTGGGGCCACATCAAATACGAAGGCCTGGATGTCCGCGAAGTACCCCGCACCGATGCCGAGCGCTGAGACACCTACACGGGCGATCCTTGGAAGAACCGGCTACCGCCGTAGCCAGTTTTGACTCGTGGACGGCTCTCCGTGCCTCACTCAAGGCCGAGAAGGGCGCAGCGCCGCGACCGCCCCAGATCTCAGTCTCCCAAGTAATTGCGCGTCAATCTGTGGGCCTTGCCGAGTTGGCGTCGCACAGCGAAGGCCTCCCGGTCCTTCCGCCCCAGCCCGCGCTGCTTGTGAGGCTTGCGCAGAGGGCAGCCACGGAAGCGACGAGATGGGTGGGAGGCAGACATAAATCCATCGTAGGTCAGCTCGGCGACACTCGAACGCCTGAAGAGACTGTGCCGCCGGAGCGCCCCCGGGTCTAACTTCAGCCAACTGGGACACCTTTTAAACGCAAGACCCGCTGTGCTGCACTCCCGGTGTGTACATGCGCTCATAAGCCTTGATGGAGGCACAGAATCCGTCCAAACTACCGCTGGCTACAGCGTCAGCGATATCTGAGCCATCAGGCAGCGCAGTCCAGACGCCAGGCGCGACGGCAACGACCTGCTTCATTCCATCGTATGTTCCGGATCTCACGATCTCAGGCACCGTGGAGGCGTTTACAACTTTGGGGAACCCCTTTGGAAACGAGCCCTTCGGGAGTTGGGGTGCTCGGGCCTCACGAAGTCTCAACTCGTTTTCGCGGGCCTCGTATGCGCTCAGTTTTGCTTGAACTTTCGCCTTCTCTAACTTTTGAGTCGTGACGCTCTTCTTAGCGGCAGCCACGTCGTCGTTTCGCGACTGAGAGCCGAGCGGGTATCCAACTCCGGCGCCAATGGCGAGGCCGAGTGATATCACGAGTACAGGCACAAGCCACTTGGGACGAGTCATCCGCCCATCCTGCCCTTTGACGTCGATGCTGTGGCGGAAAGTCCCAAAGAGCCGCCGCCCCACATCGGGACGACGGCTCTTTGTCGCTCCTGGAGGCGAATCAGGCAGTCGCTCGAATTTCTGTTGCGCGTTATGCGACTAGTAATACGGCCCACCCGATCAAACTGTCGAGACGTCGTACATCTGCGCCCTTGCTGAGTTTGATTTTTATGTGGCCGGCGCGAGTCCACAACTCAATCTCAGAGTTGAAGTCGAGCTTGCCTGCATTCTCTGTGGACCACATGTTGATCGCCCTGTATGGCAGCGAGTAGATCTCGACCTTCTTGCCGGTAATGCCCTGCGAGTCGCGCACAATGAGCCGCTTGGTGGTGAAGATCGCGCTATCTCGGAACGTCTTGAACGCGGCCACGGCTTTCTCGCCGTCGACGAGCAGTGGAGTGACGTCGTCGGGGATCGGGATCTCGTTTTGAAAGGTCCACGCGGTGATGGGGGCAGTTTCCATGAGGGTCCTTCACGATCTAGCCGATCAGCCGATCGGGACGGCCATCCTACGGGCCGCTGAGGTTTGCCTTGCTCCGAATATTTACGTGGATCGAGGTTGCGTACCCCCACGCGTACCCCCACCACGGCCCAATCGCGGGTGTTCGCGACTGTTCGCTGATGATTCCTAAATACTCTGACCTGCACAGACACACATCAGCGAATATCCACGAACCTAGTTCCGATGCCTGACACGGAAGAGGTCACTGGTTCAAACCCAGTATCGCGCACAGCAAGTAATTGCAGGCCAGAGGCCGATTCGGAGTAATCCGGATCGGCTTTTGTGATTTCAAATAGTGACGCCAAACTTCATTGCGATGGTCCGAAGTTCACGTCCGAGCCTCCGAGCCTCCGGGCGAACGCTCGGACCTGTCTGACTACGTGCCGCAAACTAACGCCTGACCTCGTCAGCCTTTCGAGGCCTTCACCGCGGCCACGATCTGGTCGATTACGAGCTGCGGGTCCTTTTCCTCTACCGCGTGGCCGGTGGTGACGACCACCTGCTTGGCGCGTGGGCTGAGGACGAGCCAGCCCTTCTGATTCTGGACGTTGTCCCGCATGCCGGGCCGTTCCTCGGGGAACTCCGCCGCCTCTATCTCTAGTTTGGAAAAGCGATTCGAGATCACCGTGACCGGGATGTCGCCGATCTCCTTCTTGCCCGCCCAGCCGTCCTTCTCGATCTGGAGGTAGTCGCGCCGCTCAACGTTGTCGGGGTTGGACGGATCGGTCGCCTCGACGATCTCCTTCGGCGGGTTCT
>JBDSQP010000038.1:0-4915 GCA_039929755.1 Aeromicrobium sp.
GGTCTACGACCGCGGACAGTTCGAGAAGGCCTGGCTCGGGGGCAGCGGCGGTGTCCCCTACATCATCCGGCCGGGCGACAAACCACTCCCGGCCGACACCGCTAGGTGGTAACTGTGACGGTTCGTCGGTCGTAGCCCGTCGCGCCATCGGGCAGGACGTCGGCGCGCTTGCTCGTTTGCGGCGTTCCGGTCGAATCGGTTGCCCTCACTTCGAGGGTGTGGTCCCCCGACGAGGCTTCCCATTCCCACACCCATTGCACCCAGGTGTCGAGGTTGGGAACTTTGGCCAACGTCGCCTGATTCCATGATCCTCCGTCGACGCGGACCTCGACGCCTTTCACGCCACGATTCTGGGCCCACGCAGTGCCGGCGACCTTGACTGTTCCGGCTTTGACCTTGCCGCGGGGCACATCGATGCGGGACTCGGTTTTGATCGGCCCCATTGCCGACCAGCCTCGATCGGTCCAATAGGCCGAGAAGTCCTGGAAACGGGTGATTTCCCAGTCGGTCACCCATTTGGTCGCGGACACATACCCATACAGCCCAGGTACGACTTGGCGCACCGGGAAGCCATGCTCGATCGGTAACGGTTCGCCGTTCATGGCCACGGCGAGGAGCGAGTTGCGGCCGTCGGTGAGCGCCTCGAGCGGGGTCCCGGCCGTCCAGCCGTCTTGGGACGTGGAGAGCAGGGCATCCGCCCTGGGCTTGATGCCGACCTCTTCGAGGATGTCCTTGATGGGGACACCACTCCACACGGTGTTGCCGATCAGATTTCCGCCAACTTCGTTCGACACGCAGCAGAGCGTGATCCATGCATCGCTCAGTCCGCGGTCGAGCAGGTCTTGATATGTCAGTGTGAGTTCCTTGTCGACCATGCCGTGGATGCGAAGTCGCCATTCGCTCGGCTCGATCAGCGGCACGCTCAAGGCCGTGTCGATCCGGTAGAACGTCTCGGTCGGCGTACGCCAGGGGGCCAAGCGGTCGACGCCGAGGTCTGCCCCGACAGGTGTGGCAACCTCGCGCGTTGGCAGACGCAGTTTGGAGCGTGCCTTTTCGACGACGACGCGCGAGTGGCCTACAAAGCGACCGAATCCGACTGCAAGGACAGAACCAGCCGCGACGAAGCCGGCGTTGCGTATAAAGGCCCGCCGCGAAGCGTCCGGTGATGCCGCGGGTTTTTCACGGCTGAGGAAGTCGAGCGCCGCCATGGTGACGATGCCGCCGGCCACACACAAGAGCGCAACGGTCGATCCCGTGTTTGGACGGGACATGACGGCCGCAACCGCGACGGCGACCATGGCAACGATGCCGACGAGGGCGAAAACCCGATTCTTGAGCCAGAGTCGGCCGAGCAGGGCACCGAGCAGCAGGATCGCCAGGACGCAACTGGTGATGGCCAGCGGCTTGTCTGCGTGACCGACGACCGAGATGATCCTGTGGGCGATCATGCCTGGAGTGAGTTCGATGACCGTTTCGCCGATCGCGACGACCGGGGATGCCCGCACCTTGAGAATGCCGGCGAGGAGTTCGGTGACGGCCAGCCCTGCACCCGTGGCCAATGCGCCTGTCAAGGCCGGCGAATGTCGTTGTGTCACTTCTCCATCATCGCCTGCGTCGCAAGATACTGCTCGTTGATGAGGCATGATCAACCTGTGACATTCTCCAGTCCCCGTGTCGGCATCGGCACCGACGTCCACCGACTTGTGTCCGGACGGGCCATGTGGCTTGCAGGCCTCGAGTGGCCCGATGAGGCGTATGGCCTCGAGGGCCATTCCGATGGTGACTCGGTCGCCCATGCGATGGTTGACGCACTGTTAAGCGCCGCTGGCCTCGGTGACATTGGCACCAATTTCGGGACTTCGGAGCCGGAATTCGCAGGTGCCTCGGGAACGACTTTCCTGATCGAGACGGCAAAGCGAGTGCGTGCCGCGGGATTCGAAATCGGCAACGTAGCCGTCCAGGCCATCGGCAACAGCCCACGGCTGGGCGCCCGCCGCGATGAGGCTCAAAGGGTTTTGTCCGAGGCCATCGGTGCGCCGGTGAGCCTTTCGGCAACGTCAACTGATGGCCTCGGCCTGACTGGCCGTGGCGAAGGCATCGCCGCCATCGCCACGGCCATCCTCTACCTCGCCTGACCCCGCTCACTTCGACTGACGAAACAGCAGGAGACGCAACAGCGCCCCCGCAGGCGTGCTGGGGGGCGCTGTTGTTCGTACGTATTTAGGAAGCGAGAACTTCGTCGAGACGAATCTCAGCCTTGTCTTCGTTGGTGTGTTCGGCGAGCGCGAGCTCGGACACGAGAATCTGACGTGCCTTGGCAAGCATCCGCTTTTCGCCGGCCGACAATCCACGCTCGTGGTCACGGCGCCACAAGTCGCGTACGACTTCGGCAACCTTCATAACGTCGCCCGAATGAAGTTTCTCGAGGTTGGCTTTGTAGCGGCGCGACCAGTTGGTCGGTTCTTCTACATGCTCAGCGCGAAGGACACAGAAGACCTTTTCGAGGCCTTCCTCATCAACTACGTCACGAACACCGACCAAATCAAGGTTGCAGGCGGGGATGCGCACGATCAGATCGTTCTGGGCGACGATGCGCAACACGAGGTAATCCTGGTCTTCGCCCTTGATTTTGCGGGTTTCGATATCTTCGATAACTGCAGCACCGTGATTGGGGTAAACAACGGTTTCGCCAACAGTGAAAGTCATAGAGAAAATACCTTTCCTAGGTGACTAGGATAACACGGGCGACTGACACCAATTTCCCCTCTCATGAGGCGAAATGGTGTACGCATGGGTCGCAACTCACGGCCGCGGTCCCTTTCGCTACGATCTTCGTGTTTAGTTCCGCGGCAGGAAAGCAGGGATCTTGTGAACTCCGTCCGACTTCGTCGCACTTCGGCAGCAGCCGTCGCAGTGACCGCAGTTCTCACCTTGGGTGGCTGTGGCACTGGTTTCAGTGCACAGACCAATCAGCAATATGACGCGGGTGTGGGTTCCAACGAGCGCGGACGCCACGTTCAGGTCCTCAACGCACTCTTCGTCGACAACGGTGACAAGACCGCGACATTCTCGGCTTCGGTGCTCAACCGCGATGCCCAGACCCACATCCTCACCGGCGTAGAAGTCACCGCCGAAAACGGCGCCGCGCTCACCGCGACGTTCGCCACGCCGCGAGAGCTCAAGACCGATACGCCATACGTCCCCGGCACCGAGGGCGACATCATCCTCACTGGCCCGATCCCCGCAGGCGGGTTCGTCAAGATCACCCTCAACTTTGACAACGCCGCACCGGTCACAATCAACTCACCGGTCGTCGCACGTACGCCGATGTACGCCTCGGTTGCCAAGAAGACCGTCGTACCCACACCGTCGGCCAAGGCCACCGAGGCTACGCCCGCCGGCTGATCCAACGAACAGAAACGGACCCCTTCGCAGCGTGTGCGACGGGGTCCGCTCTTTGGCTTGTGCGACCTACTTGAGTTCGCCTGTCACCAGATAGACGACCCTGCGAGCCATCGAAACCGCGTGGTCTCCGATGCGTTCGTAGTAGCGGCCGAGAAGCGCGAGGTCGATCGCCGGCTCGACGCCGTGACCCCAGTCATCGCTCAGCAGTGTGCGGAACAATGAGCGGCGAAGCTGATCCATTTCGTCATCTTCATCTTCGAGTCTTGCGGCCGCGACCACGTCGCGATTGGCAACAATTCGCGAAGCCGCGTCGATCATCTGATCGGCGACAACCGCCATCTTCACAATCGTGGGGCGAAGGGTTTCCGGAACGGCCGAGTCGGGCATACGCATCCGGGCAACCTTGGCAATGTGGACCGAAAGGTCGCCCATGCGATCGAGGTCGGCCACCATCCGCAAAGTTGCGACGAGCTGGCGCAGGTCTGTCGCGACGGGCTGTTGAGTGGCGAGCAGCAGAAGAGCCCGCTCCTCGATGGCCTCGGTCGCTTCGTCGATGAGTTTGTCGCCGGCGATGACGGACTCGGCCACCTGAGCATCGGCCTCGAGCAGCGCCGTCGTGGCGCCACCGACCGCTCGGCGTACCCGGTTGGTCAAAGCCACCAGGTCATCGACGATGGAATCAAGTTGTTCGTAGTACTGGTCTCGCATGGCAACCACCTTATTCAGACCGTATGAACGATAGACGACCTGCCATGAACGCGAGGTGAACAACGCGAGAAACTCGACGTGAAGTGACCGTCCTGATGCCGTATTCGAAGAATTCCCTGCGTACGATCGAAGACGTGGAACTCAGTACGCAACTTCTCCTCGCGGGGGTCGTCGGCGCCCTCGTAGGTGCTGCACTCACCTTCCTTTGGCGATTCAGCGAGAAGCGAAGTGAGGAACAACCCGAGGTTCCGGCACCTCTCATTCCCCCTGGCGCCGATGCGGTCCTGTCGGTCCTGTCATCTTCAGTGGTGCTGATCGACAGTTCAGATACGGTCGTCAAGGCGACCGCGCAGGCGTACGCGCTCGGCCTCGTCCACGAAGACCGCCTGGCGACCGACGAACTCATCAACCTCGTGCGGCAGGTTCGCCGCGACGGTCAGGTTCGCGACAAGGAATTCACCCTCCCCATGAAGAGGACAGCGCCCCTTTACGTCATGGCCCGGGTTGCACCGCTCAACTCGAGACTCATCGTCGTCCTTGCCGATGACCACACGCGCGAACGCCGACTCGAGTCCATCCGCAGGGACTTCGTCGCCAATGTCAGCCATGAGCTCAAGACGCCTATTGGCGCCTTACAGTTGCTGGCCGAAGCGGTCGGCGAGGCCAAGGACGACCCCGACGCGGTCAAACGGTTCTCGGCTCGCATGCATACGGAGAGTGAACGACTCACTCGCCTCGTGCAGCAGATCATCGACCTTTCGCGTTTGCAGCAGGATGTGCTGAGCGAAGACTCCTCGATGCT
>JBDSQP010000039.1:0-1731 GCA_039929755.1 Aeromicrobium sp.
AGCGGCCAGGCCGCGCCCGTCAGCGAAGCCACCCGAGGCGATCATCGGAATCGTGATCTTTTCCGAGGCTGCAGGAATCAGGACCAGGCCGGGGATGTCGTCCTCGCCCGGGTGTCCTGCGCACTCGAAACCGTCGATGCTGATTCCGTCGACACCAACCGACTGCGCCTTGATCGCATGGCGGACGCTTGTGCACTTGTGCAGGACCTTGATGCCGTTGTCGTGGAAGAAGTCCATATGCGGCGCAGGGTTCGAGCCGGCGGTCTCGACGATCTTGATCCCGGCGTCCGCGATTGCGTGGCGGTACTCGTCATAGGGCGGCGGCGTGATCGAGGGCAAGATGGTGAGGTTCACGCCGAAGGGCTGATCCGTCATCTCACGGGTGCGGGCGATCTCCTTGGTCAACGCCTCCGGCGTCGGCTGCGTTAATGCGGTGACCATACCCAAACCACCGGCATTCGCGACTGCCGAAGCGAGTTCGGCAACGCCGACCCACTGCATACCTCCCTGGACGATCGGATGCTTGACGCCGAAGACTTCAGTGAAACGGGTGGAGATCATGTGATTCCTTGTGCTGTAGTGGAGTTGGTTGGTGGTCAACGGTAGGTAGACGACTCAGAAGATCTTTCGCATCAACTTGACGTTCTTGGCCGTGTAGGGCGGGTAGATGAATCGCAGATCGGGCTTGGCCCTCTTGGACAGGACCGACTTGCGGTGGCTGAAGGTCTCAAAACCCCACACGCCGTGATAGGCGCCGGTACCGCTGGCACCGACACCACCGAACGGCAGCTGGGGGATCAGGCAATGCATCGCGATGTGGTTGATGACGGCGCCGCCGGCGGGGATGTCATCGATGACCCGCTCGGCCGCTTCCTTCGACTTCGCGAACACGTAGAGCGCCAACGGCTTCGGCCGGCTATTGACGAAGGCCGCCGCCTCTTCGATCGAATCCACCGTCATGATCGGCAGGATGGGGCCGAAGATCTCATCGGTCATCAGCGGCTCATCCGGGTCCGGATCGATGATGACCGTCGGGTGGATCGTGAGGTCGGCGCGATTGAACTCGCCGCCTGTGACGACGGTCCCCTTCGTGGCCGCGAGGTAGCCGGTCAGACGATCGAATTGGCGATCGTTGATGATGCGCTGTCCGCTCCCCTGTTGATCGGCCCGGAATTCGGCGAACGTGGCAACAATCTTCTTGACTAGTTCGGCGCCGATCGACTTTTCCGCAATGACATAGTCCGGGGCAACGCAGGTCTGACCGGAATTGAGGAGCTTGACCCAGGCGATACGCCTCGCAGCAACGTCGAGGTCAGCGTCCGCCATCACGATCACCGGGCTCTTGCCACCGAGCTCGAGCGTCACCGGGGTGAGGGTCGGTGCTGCACCGGCCATGATCTTCTTGCCGATCTCAGTGCCACCGGTGAACAGGACGTGGTCGAACCCCTGGGCGAGCAGGTTCTGGGTGACCAACCCGTCGCCTTCGACGACAACGACGACTTCCGGGTCGACATACTGCGGGATCAACCGGGCGAGAAGAGCGGACGTGGCGGGCGCGAGTTCAGAGGGTTTGATGACTGCACAGTTGCCGGCCGCGATCGCCGCCACGAGTGGGCAGAGACTCAGTTGGACCGGATAGTTCCAGGGACCGATGATCAGAACGACACCGAGCGGCTCGTATTGAACCCAGCCCGAGCCGGGGATCTGGTTGAGCGGGAGGCGCTGTTTGCG
>JBDSQP010000040.1:0-8467 GCA_039929755.1 Aeromicrobium sp.
ATTGCGAAAACTGCGTGAGGCAGGCTGAAAATATGTTGTGGCGCGTACGAACGACTCTGGCCGATCGACCGGGCATTCTTGCCGATATTGCGAAAGCTTGCGGCAAGGCCGAGGTGAACATCCTTGGGATGCAGGTTTTCCCGACAGTTCCACATGTGACCGATGAATTCATGATCAGCACCGCCGAGGGGTGGGCGGACATCAACGTCGCGGAGTTGTTTGTCAGTTCCGGTGGCGCAGACGTCAGCGTCACGCGGGGCACAGCGGCCTCACTCTTCGATGCGCCGACACGTTGGCTCAACGGCGTTCATCAGATCCTCGAGGAGAGTCGCGACGTTGTCGACATGCTCAGCGAGTTGCTCGAAACCGAGCCGCCCGACGTCGCGGACTACGCCGGTCATGACGTGCTCCAACTCGTCCGCCGCAATGGAAGCACCTTGAGTGTCAGCCGCGCCGTGCCGTTCACGACGATCGAACGAGCTCGTGCGCAAGCCCTCGTCTCACTGGTCGGCGATGCCGGCTCGCAGGTCGCGGCCCTCACGCCAACGAAGACCCCACTGGTTCCGGTCGTGCGCGAGTCGCGGCTGTCCGACCTCGATGCGGTAGCGGACATGCACGAACGTTGCAGTGCCGACACCATGTATTCGCGTTATCAGACACCTCTGGCAATGCCCATGGCCACACGCTTCGTCCGGCGACTTGTGCAGCCCGACAACGGCCTTGGCCTAGTGATCCAGATCGGCTCGGACATCGTCGGCCATGGCACGCTTGAGAACGACGGCAACCTTTGGACATTCCACCTGATCCTTGAGGACGCCTGGCAAGGCCGCGGCCTCGGCTCAAAGGCGGTGAAATACGCCGCCGGGCGGGCCAAGGCACTGGGCGCCGACCATCTGACCTGTATCACCGCTGGTTCCAACGACCGCCTTCTGCGTGCAGTCGGCCACGCAGGATTTGTCGCCCGGGTAGTCCGTCATGAGGGCAACGTTCACATCACCGTGCCGCTCAATGCCGTCAGAGCAATCGTCGTCGCGAGCTAGTTGGTGGGCCTCGTGACCCATGCCGTGCCGGCCGCGGACTGAACAAGTCTGTGGCCGGCCGCCAGATGATCAAGGTCCTCGGCCTCGACAACGGTGAAATGGGAGCCGCCAATGTCCAGCAGCAACGCCGATGCGCCTTCGTCGAGCGCAGCGCGTGCCGCGTCATAGGCAAAAATCGGAACCGGCCGCGCCTGGGGATCCCAAACGTGCATCGCCTCGATTGAACTGAAGGCGAGCAGCGCTTTGCGACCATCCGCTCCGGTCATGAAGACCGCAGCCATCTCTGCGTCCTTGTCGCCGTCCACTGGGTTGTCGCCCAGGAGTGCGACGACAGGCACGACCACTCGGACGCTGCACAGTGCGCCGAGGATTGCCGATGGATCACCGGTCGCGTCGAACTGCCCGAATGCCGAATCAAGGACCGGGGCAATCGCCCCGTCATCATCGGGGAATGCCGGCGACGCAAGCGATCGATCACGGCTCATGCGATGTAGTTCCGGATGTACTTCAGTGCCTCTTGTGCTGCCGGGCCGTCCGTTCCCTGGATGGCGAAGATGATGACCCGCTCGTCATCCTTGGTGACCACCGTGGGCCAAGGTGCGCCGGTGTTCATGGCGACTCCTTTGACCTGTGTCCAGTCCAGATGGTGTCGGCGATAACCATTGAGGATCGTGAGACCCGAATCGTCGACTTTGACGAAACTGCGGGCGATTCCGTGGAGACCGGCGAAGATGACTATCACCATCACTGCCAGAGTGACCAGCTCCGCAGCCGTGAACTTGATGGCACTGGGCAACGCGACGCCGATGACGATCGTGATGACGGTCAGGACAGCGATCGAGCCGTAGGCGACAATCCGTGGGCCGACGGGACGAAAGATCATCAGATCCTGCAGGCAAGGATCTCGGTGACCAGAGTGCCCCGGGCACCGAGCGACCAGAGTTCGTCCATCACTCTTTGTGCAGATTCGCGAGGCACCATTGAACGCACCGCCACCCACCCTTCGCGATGAAGCGGGGAGACCGTCGGGGACTCGATGCCAGGTGTCACGGCGATCGCCCGTTCGACGAGTTCGACCCGAATGTCGTAGTCCATCATCACGTACGTGCGGGCGACGAGGACTCCGTCGAGTCGACGCTTGAAGACATCGAAACCCTCGGGGTTGGGCGCGCCGAGCCTGGTGATGAGCACGGATTCAGAGGCAAGGATGGGATCGGCAAAGATTTCGAGATCGGCCTGGCGCAGTGTGCTGCCGGTTTCGACGACATCGGCGATCGCATCGGCAACCCCCAGGCGAATCGAGGACTCAACCGCGCCGTCAAGGCGTACGACGGAGGCGTTGATGCCACGCTCGGCGAGGTACTTCTCGACGATGCCGTCGTACGAGGTGGCGATGCGCTTGCCCTCAAGGTCCTCGACCTTGGTCATCGTCCCGATGGGGGCAGCGAAACGAAAGGTCGAGGCGCCGAAGCCGAGCGCAATCGCCTCTTCTGCATGCGCACCGGAGTCCAGCAGCAGGTCGCGCCCGGTGATACCGACGTCAAGAGTGCCCTCCCCCACATAGATCGCGATGTCACGCGGGCGAAGGTAGAAGAACTCGACGTCGTTGTCGGTGTCGAGAGTGACCAGGTCGCGTGGATTGCGACGCTGGCGGTAGCCAGCTTCACTGAGCATTTGCGCAGCGGACTCGGCAAGAGCGCCCTTGTTCGGGACGGCAATTTTGAGCATGATTCCTCAGTTCCCTTGGGGAGTTTCTTCAATAAGTCGTACGAGCGGAGGCACGGCTGGACCTTCAGGCCCACCCGTCACAGATGCGCGTAGACGTCGTCGAGTGAAATCCCTTTGGCCAACATCATGACTTGTACGTGGTACAGCAATTGACTGAGTTCTTCGGCAGCGCGGTCAGCGCTTTCGTGTTCGGCTGCCATCCACGACTCGGCGGCCTCTTCGACGATCTTTTTGCCGATCGAGTGCACACCGGCGTCGAGCTCGGCGACGGTGCGCGAGCCCTCGGGGCGGCTGGCTGCCTTGGCGGACAGCTCAGCGAACAACTGATCAAAAGTCTTCATCGGGGTCAAGCCTATCGGCTCACTCCACGGACAAATTCTTGAGTCGTTCGAGTTGAGCCCAGTGATTGGCAATGCGTTTCTTGCCCTCTGCTGTCAGCGAGACGCTGGTGTTGGGCTTCTTGCGCACGAAGGCCTTCTCGATCGTGATCAGATCGGCGTCTTCGAGCTTGGAGAGGTGGCTCGACAGATTGCCCTTGCTGAGGCCAGTCACCCGCTGGAGAAAGATGAAGTCGGCAGACTTCACCGACGACAGCACCGTCAGGATCGCGAGACGGCCGGGTTCGTGGATCAGCCGGTCGAGGGTGAGGTCTTGATTCGCCTCAGTCATGGTCACCTTCGCGGTCGAGGCCGTATTGACGTACGAGCGTCAAATGGTCGAAGATTCCCGCGATGATCGTCGCCGCGCCGATCGGCAACCACGCTACGGAGGCGCGATCGTCCAAAGAACCCCAGATCGGCATGAGTCCGGCCACCAACAGGGCGCCCCAGATCACGTAGTGGTGGGGCCTCAGACCGATACACAGGGCGAACCAGGCAAGCATCGCGATCGCGAAACATACCGAGAACAGGCTGATCGGGAGGTCAAGCTTGAAGTCCAGGATTGAGCCGCCGATCAGGCCGAGACCGAAGATGATCGCGCTCAGGATCGTGTTGCGTAGTTCCCGAGACGGCGACTGGGTGACGCGGCCGAAGTTCGCGTCGTAATAGAGCTTGATCAGGAGAGTTACACCGCCAAGGGCGACCAAGCCCGCCACGAATACCCAGTTGTGGACGAACACTCCCCAGCCCAGGTTGCCCAGACCTGCCTGGATGAACAGAAGGCCCAGCGGGATTGCGAACAATCCCCTGAGATTCATGATTCGTGTGGCCGACGCCTCCAGCAATTTGCGATCCATATCGCTCATCCTCAAACTAGTTTGTACCGCAAACCTAATGCGCAACCTGATCGACGTCAACTAGTTTGCGACACCAACCGCTAAATGGTCTTGAGCAACGCCCAAGTAGCGAGTGCGGCCTCGACGGCTTCGCGGCCCTTGTCTTCCTTGCTCGTCGGTAAACCTGCACGGTCGAGGGCTTGCTCGCCGTTGTCCGTCGTCAACAGCCCGAATCCAACAGGGATGCCGGTATCGAGTGCAACACGGTTGAGCCCATCCGTTGCGGCCGAGGAGACGTATTCGAAATGCGGCGTACCACCCCGGATGATGACGCCGAGCGCGATGACGGCATCGAATCCTGCCTTGGCACAAGCCTGGGCGATGATCGGCAACTCGAAGGAACCCGGGGATCGTATGAGGGTCACAGCCGTCACGTTGGCCTCGGCCAATGCGCGCTGAGCCCCGGCGATGAGGCCGTCCATGACTTCGGTGTGCCAGCTCGACGCCACTATGGCGACCCGTGCGCCACTGCCGTCGACCTTGAGGTCAGGAGCTCCTTCGCCGCTCATGCCTGGTCCTCGCTCGGGTCGAGGCCGAGGTGTGGAAGGTCGTGGCCCATGCGTTCAGCCTTGGTCTGCAAGTAACGCAGGCTGTCTGGCGTCGGCTCGATGTGAAGTGGCAACCGCTCGCTGACCTTGACGCCATATGCCTCAAGTGCCGCAGTCTTGTCAGAATTGTTTGTCAACAGACGAACTGAGGTGATGCCCAGGTCGCGGAGCATTTGCGCCCCAGCGGCATAGTCGCGTTCGTCCTCACCGAAACCGAGGTCGAGGTTGGCGTCGACCGTGTCGCGGCCCTGATCCTGGAGCCCGTATGCCTGCAACTTGTGGAGCAGACCGATGCCGCGTCCTTCATGCCCGCGCAGGTAGATGATGATGCCGGCGCCCTCGGCAGTGATCGCGGCCATCGAGGCTGCCAGCTGTGGTCCACAGTCGCAGCGGCGCGAACCGAAGACATCGCCGGTCAGGCATTCGGAGTGGAGGCGCGTGAGGACGCTCTCCGTGCCAGGATCACCGTGCACGAGCGCAATGTGCTCCGACTGTTCGATGCGGTCCCGGAAACCGTAAGCCTTGAACTCGCCGAATTCGGTCGGCAACTTGGTCACGGCCAGCCGATCGACCTGACTTTCGTGAAGGCGCAGGTGGACCTGTAGATCCTCGATCGAAACAAGGGCGATGCCGTGTTCGTCGGCGAACTCGCGCAATGCCGGTGCGCGCATCAGAGTGCCGTCGTCGTGCAGGACCTCGCCGATCACTCCGGCGGGCGTCAGGCCGGCGAGCCGCGCGAAGTCCACTGCGGCTTCGGTATGGCCGTTACGCTCAAGGACTCCCCCGGGCTTCGCACGCAAAGGGAGGATGTGGCCCGGCATGACAAGCTCGAATGGTTCGGTTGCCGAGTCGGCGAGCACTCGACACGTACGCGCCCGATCAGTGGCAGAGATCCCGGTCGTGATGCCGTCGCGTGAGTCGATCGAGATCGTGTAGGCCGTACGCATCTTCTCGCGGTTGTGCGGGGTCATGAGCGGGATGCCAAGTCGGTCGAGAATCTCGCCCGTAATCGGCGCGCATACCAAGCCGCTGGAGTAGCGCACGAGGAACGCCATGAGTTCGGGTGTTGCCTTGCTCGCGGCGAAGATGATGTCGCCCTCGTTCTCACGGCTCTCGTCGTCGACGACCACGATCGCCTTGCCTTCGCGGATGTCCGCGATGGCCCGTTCAATGCTGTCCAAACGCACGGTGTTCATGACTGGTGTCCTTCCTGCTTTTCACTGCTTTGTCACAAGACGTGATGGTCGAGCAAGCGCTCGACGTATTTGGCGAGTATGTCTACTTCGAGATTGACCCGATCGCCGGGCATTTTGGCCCCGAGCGTCGTCTCCTGAAGAGTTGTGGGGATGAGCGACACCGAGAACCAGGGGCCGCCGTCAGACTGCGGGCGATCGACCACTTCGACGACGGTCAGCGACGTGCCATCGACGGTGATCGAACCCTTGTCTACGAGGTATTTGGCGATATCGGCATCGAGGGAGATCCGGACGACTTCCCAGTGCTCGCTGGGTGTCCGGTCCAGAATGCGGCCCGTGCCGTCAACGTGGCCCTGAACGATGTGCCCACCCAGACGAGCACCGGCAGGCATGGCCCGTTCGAGGTTGACGGCGTCACCGACGACGAGGTCTCCCAGGCTGGTCTTGTCGAGTGATTCCTTCATGACGTCTGCGTCGAAGGTTTCGGCGGTCTTGTCTGACACCGTGAGGCAGCAGCCGTTGACAGCGATCGAGTCCCCGTGGCCGGCGTCCGACACGGCAAGTGGTCCGCGCACAGTGAGCCTGATCGAGTCACCCAGTTCGGTGATGGCCTCGATGCGGCCCAGTTCTTCAACGATTCCGGTAAACATCAGAAGAAGTCCTCTCGTGGCGCACGCATCGGCGTTCCGATGAGTCGGATGTCCTTGCCGATCATGTCGATGCTGGTGAGGTCGATCGGTCGAAGATCGGCCAGGGTGGTGGCTTCGCCTTCCAGGGCCGGCAATCCGGCACCCAGCAGAGCCGGAGCGATGTAACCGATAACGCGGTCGATCACGCCGGCATTCCAGAAGGCACCGGCGAGGCGCGGACCACCCTCCAGCCATACGTGCCGGATCTCGCGTTCTGCGAGCTTCTGCAGCACCGTCGACGGATCGCGCGACTGGATCATCAGCATCGGCGCCGTCTGGTCGAAAACCCTGTAGTAGCGGGGTATGACCGACTCCCCCACGATGACTCGCAGCGGCTGGAGTTCGTAGGGAAGCGGGTTGTCCTCGTCGTCACGAATCGTCAGTCGCGGGTCGTCAGCGAGCACCGCTCCTGTTCCGGACATGATCGCGTCTACGCTCGCGCGATAGGTCTGCACGTCGCGACGTGCTTCGGGACCGGTGATCCACTTGCTGCTTCCGTCCGGCGCGGCACTCAGTCCGTCGAGAGTCGCCGCATACTTCCAGGTGACGAAGGGTCGTCCTGTCGTGATGGCATGCGTCCACGGAACATTGAGTTCGGTGGCTTCATAAGGGAGAACGCCGCTTTCGACGTCGATCCCAGCGGCGCGCAGGACATCTGCCCCGCCGGCCGCGTCAGGGTTGGGGTCTCCCTGGCCATAGACGACCCTTGCGACTCCAGCGTCGATCAGCGCCTTGGTGCAGGGGCCGGTGCGTCCGGTGTGGTTGCAGGGCTCAAGGGTGACGACGGCGGTCGCCCCGACTGAACGAGAGCCTGCGCGAGTGAGGGCATCGACCTCGGCGTGGGGAGTGCCGGCTCCGCGGTGCACGCCGGTCGCGATCTCGTTGTCGTCCGTGTCGAGGAGCACACAGCCGACGCGCGGATTTGGCAGCGCGCGAACGATCGCCCGCGCAGCAACGATCGCGCGGCGCATCGCGTCGATCTCGATCGGTGTCGCCATCGTGCCTCTGCCTCCGTGTCCGGGCTCGCGGACTCCGGGGCTTCAAACGTCTCGACGCATCGCGGCGTCGCAACGTCTGCGTGCACCTCCCATCCGGACTTTCACCGTCGGTGCTGGAATTTCACCAGCTCAACTGTTTTCTCACCGAAGTGAGGCAACAGGTCGCGGACTATAACCGCCGGCTCGGAATTACACCGACCCCGGAGCACGCGAGCGTTTATTGCTCGTATTTCAATATTAGCCCAGACAGCTGTGTTGCTGAGCGAGTGTCCGCAATTCGGCCACCATGACATCGGGCACATCCGCGCCGAAGACTGCTGAGCCAGCGACGAAGACATCCGCACCGGCCTCTGCACATCGACCAATCGTCTCGAGCGAGACGCCGCCGTCGACCTGGAGCCAGATATCGCCCCCGGTCTTGTCCAGCAGCTCGCGCGTGCGCTTGATCTTGGGCAGGCATATGTCGAGGAACCTCTGGCCACCGAATCCGGGCTCTACGGTCATGATGAGCACCATGTCGAGTTCGGGCAAAAGGTCTTCGTAGGGCTCGATCTGCGTTGCCGGCTTGAGTGCCATCGCGGCACGCGCATTCTTGGCCCGGATCTCCCGAGCGAGGCGTACGGGATCCTTGGCAGCCTCGATATGGAATGTCACACTCGTCGCGCCGGCGTCGACGAAAGCGGGAGCCCAGCGGTCAGGCTCGTCGATCATGAGGTGAGCATCAACCGGTTGGGTAGCAACCTTGGCGAGTGCCTCGAGGACCGGAACGCCGAGCGTCAAGTTGGGTACGAAGTGGTTGTCCATGACGTCGACATGAAGCCAATCGGCGGTCGAAATGCGCTTGGCCTCGGCTTCGAGGTTGGCGAAATCCGCAGAGAGCATGCTCGGCGAAATCTGGATTCCCATGTTCGTGAGCCTATCGACGAGTGAGAACAACGGAGAACATGGCATCCGTGCCGTGAACGTGCGGCCACCATTGGACCGGCGGAGCC
>JBDSQP010000041.1:0-3713 GCA_039929755.1 Aeromicrobium sp.
GAGTGCGGGCGGGTGAGAATTGGTCGCACGGAGTGCCGGCCATTGAGAATTGGCCGCAGGTTTGCACGCACAACGGAGCACTGGCGCCACTCCCCGGAGGAAGTGACGCCAGTACCTGGGCGAAGAAAGCGCTTAGAGCGCTGCCTCGTCCGTTTCGCCCGTGCGCACACGTACGACGGACTCAACCGGGACGACCCATACCTTGCCGTCACCGATCTTTCCGGTTTGAGCAGCTGCGGCGATCGTGGAAACCACGCTCTCGACATCTGCATCGTCGACGACGACCTCAAGGCGGATCTTGGGTACGAGCGACACGTCGTACTCAGCACCTCGGTAGACCTCGGTGTGACCCTTCTGCTGGCCGTAGCCGCTGGCCTCTGTGACCGTCATTCCGGCGACGCCGGCGGCCGCGAGGGCTTCGCGAACTTCTTCCCACTTGTGCGGCTTGATGACTGCAGTAACAAGCTTCATTCGTCAGTCTCCGTTCTCAGAGGTGCGAGCCGGTGGACCCGGCGCTGTCGTAGGCAGATTCACCGTGCTCGGCGAAGTCGATACCGCTGACTTCGTCGTCTTCGCTGATTCGCCAGCCGATGGTGTACTTGATTCCCAACCCGATGATCGCGGTCAGGACTCCGGTCCACACGATGGTGAAGCCGGCCGCTCCGGCCTGGTGGCCGAGTGAGGTCCAGCCGCCGCCATAGAACAGACCATCGATGCCGCCAGGCGCCGAGGACGTCGACAGGAAGCCGATGAGAACGGTGCCGAGGATACCGCCGACAAGGTGGACACCCACGACATCGAGCGAGTCGTCAAGACCGAACTTGAACTTCAGGCCAACCGCGTAGGCGCATGCTCCACCGGCAATCGCACCAATGGCGATGGCACCGGAGAGGCTGACAGCACCACAGGAAGGCGTGATGGCAACGAGGCCGGCAACAATGCCGGAAGCGGCACCAAGTGAAGTGGCTTTGCCGTGCAGGATGCGCTCAACGAGCAACCAGCCGAGCATCGCGGCCATCGTTGCGATGGTCGTGTTCGCGAAGGTCACGCCGGTTTCGGTCATGAACTGGTGAATGTTCTGCTTTTCGGTGTCGCCTGTGAAGACGATGGAGCCGACGTTGAAGCCGTACCAACCGGTCCAGAGCAAACCGGCACCGATCATGGTGAGAGTCAGGTTGTGCGGCTTCATCGATTCCTTTGGCCAACCGACACGCTTGCCGATGATCAGTGCAAGAACACCGCCGGCGATACCGGCGTTGATATGCACGACAGTTCCGCCTGCGTAGTCCTGCGCGGCGAGGTGCTTGGAGATCCAGCCGCCGCCCCACACCATGTGTGCAATCGGGAAGTAGCAGAGGGTGACCCAGATCGGCAGAAAGACGATCCAGGAGGAAAGCTTGATGCGGTCAGCGATGGCGCCCGAGATGAGCGCTGCGGTGATGACTGCGAAGGTCAGCTGGAACATCACGGCGATGTAGGAGTCCCACCCGACGTCCTTGAGTCCCCATAGGGTGAACGGGTTCGCGAACAGCTTGCCGTCGCCACTGAATCCGTCTCCGAACGATTCTGACCATCCCCACAACACGTACACGATGCCGACAACGGCCATCGCGACGTAGGACATCATCATCATGTTGAGTACTGACTTCGAGCGGGTCATTCCGCCGTAGAAGAGGGCGAGCGCTGGAGTGGTCATCATCAGCACGAATGCTGTAGCCACAATCATCCAGGCGTAATAGCCGTCCATTAGGCCTCCGGTTTGAGTAGGTGCCGGCGCCGGGGTGGGCGCCATTGGACATCACTCTGGAGTGCGGTGGTTTCAGGCCAAGACCCTCAACGTTTCGAAGAAGTCACAAGTTCCGCGCGAATGTTAACAACGCGTTACGCATTTTCTCAGCGGTGCACAGCCTTTCTCTGGCTCCGGGGCCGCCGCCAGACCTACTATTCAATGAGGGGGAGAAAGGAATTGACCAACACGGATTCCTCTTCCACCGCTCCAGGCGATGACCGCACCAACCTCACTCTGTGCCTCGGAGTCGCGGCGATCGCAGGTCTGATCTTTGCGATGTTCGCTACGGGAAGCGACGACGAAGCAGGGTGGCTGTGGTTCATCGGCCCGGTGTTCGCTGTTGCCGCCTTCGGTGTCGGATTGATGAACGGACGAGCACACGGGTTCGCGCCACGTGCGTTGATCGGCTTGTTTCTCGCCGCCATACCGATTGTGCTTTCGTTCTGTTCGCGACCGGCATCCTCAGTTAGTCGAGCAAGGCGTCGACGAACTCGGCCGGATCGAACGGCGCGAGGTCGTCTGCGCCTTCGCCAAGTCCAACGAACTTGACGGGAACCCCCAACTCTCGCTGGACCGCAATGACGATCCCGCCCTTGGCCGTGCCGTCGAGTTTGGTGAGGACTATGCCGGTGACTTCGACGACTTCGCCGAACACGCGGGCCTGGGTTAGGCCGTTCTGACCCGTCGTCGCATCGATGACCAGAAGGACTTCGGTGACCGGTGCCTGCTTCTCGATAACACGCTTGACCTTGCCCAATTCATCCATCAGGCCCGATTTCGTATGCAGCCGACCCGCCGTGTCCACCAGGACCGTGTCGACTGATTCCGCGATTCCGCGTTGCACTGCCTCGAAGCCAATGCTGGCGGGGTCTCCGCCCTCGGGACCACGGACCGTTTGGACACCGACGCGTTCCCCCCAGGTCTGCAACTGATCCGCGGCCGCGGCCCTGAAGGTGTCCGCCGCGCCAAGAAGAACGGTCTTGTCTTCAGCCACGAGGACTCGGGCGATTCGGCCCACTGTCGTCGTCTTGCCGGTGCCGTTCACTCCGACAACCAGAACGACTCCCGGATTTCCATCGGCCCCGGTACTCATGAGTGTGCGATCGAGATCTGCTCCCACGAGCGAAACAAGCTCCTCCCGGAGGATGGCGCGGGCCTTGTCGGGGCTGTCCACACCTTCGACCCGCAGCCTGGTACGCAGCTTTTCGACCAGATCCTGGGTCGGGCCGACTCCTACATCGGCGGCAAGGAGGGTGTCCTCGATCTCTTCCCAGGCATCGTCATCGAGTTTGTCGCGTCCAAGCACGGCGAGCAAACCTTTGCCGAGCGATCCCTGGGACCGCGCGAGCCGCGAGCGAAGTCGTACGAGCCGCCCGTGCGGAGTCTCGGGCCGCTCGATCGTGGACACCGGGGCGCCGGTCGGGGTTTCATCCTCGAGGTGGGGCTCGGGGTGCTCCGGGTGGTCGATCGTCTCCTTGGTGATCTGCTCCAATACGTCCGGCGGCGGTAGCTCGGTCTTGTTGCGAGCGAGGAGCAGTCCAACGCCTATGCCGATCACGACGACGGCGACAGCAATGGCGACAAAAAGGATCAGTGAAGTAAGAGCCACAACCAGATCCTATGGTCACAGGTTCGCGGCTGCACAAGACTCGCGACGTATCGTCGTCTGCATGGCTCGTTATTGGTTCAAACGTCGACGGTTCGGCTACGGCTGGATCCCGGTGACGGTCGAGGGCTGGCTGGTTCTTACGACATACATCGTGCTGATGATCGGTGGCGGCATCACACTCTCAGCCGTAAGACCGGACGCCGGCGGGCTACAGACTGCTCTGTATCTTGTCGCTGCCCTCATCCTCACCGCGGCGCTCTTTGCGATCCTGATCGAGAAGGGCCCGGCGCCGAAATGGCGTTGGGGACGACACGC
>JBDSQP010000042.1:0-2234 GCA_039929755.1 Aeromicrobium sp.
CATGGCTGCCGAGGAGTCGGGAAAAGACCTCGGTCTCGGCCTCGCACAATTGCGGGAATTCTTCGGCGACGTGGGCAACCGGGCAATGGTGCTGGCAGACCTGAGCGCCGGTTAGGGCGTTCTTGGCCGAGGCTGCGTAGCCGTCGCCGGTCAGCGCGAGCGCGAGGACCTGCGCGCGATCCTCGGGAGCTGCGGCATCGATGAGCGGACGGTAGCGGTCTTCGAGTTCGGCGACACGATGACGGGCAAATGCCTGCACGGCCTCGTCTCCCCCGGTGCTCTGCAGGTATCGCAAAGCGTCGGCGGCGAGCCCGTCGTAGGCGACGTCGAAATGATCGCGGCCGGCGTCGGTAACCACGAAGACCTTGGCCGGGCGGCCGCGTCCACGCGCTCCGTTGATGCGTTGCTCGCGGGCCTCGATGACACCGTCAGCCAGAAGCTGGTCCAGGTGGCGTCGCACGGCAGCGGGTGTGAGCCGCAGCCTCTGGGCAAGGTCGAACGCCGTGGACGGTCCCTCTTCCAGAATCGAATTGGCGACTCGTTCACGGGTAGGGGCGTCGTCGACAGGCGACGATCGCTCAACCCGAATGTTTTTCACAACATAAGTGTGCCTTTATTCATTCTGAGGTTCAACGAAGGTAAACCTAACCCGAACCGCGCCCGGCTATCTATATGGTGAATCCATGGCATCTGACGCAGTCGAGATCGAGGCCGGCGGACGTTCGGTGCGCGTATCCAGCCCCACACGCGTGATTTACCCGGCAACTGAGCGGACTGCCGAAGTCACCAAGTCGATGGTGGCTCAGTACTACGCCTCGGTCGACGACGGTCTGATGCGTGCGCTCAACAACCGGCCCACGACCCTCGAGCGATGGCCCAAAGGGGTTCTCGACGGTATGAAGTTGTCGACAGCTGGGAGCGACGGCGATGGGTTCTATCAAAAGCGCGTGCCCCGCGGCTATCCCACATACCTCAAGACCGCCCGCATCAATTTTCCTTCGGGCCGTACGGCCGACGAGGTGTGCCCGACAGAGATCGCCGCGGCCGTCTGGGCGGCCCACATGGGCACGATCACTTTTCACCCCTGGCCGGTTCGCCGCGACAGACCCGATCACCCCGATGAACTGCGCATCGACCTCGATCCGCAGCCGGGCACCGATTTCCACGATGCGGTTCGTGTAGCCGGCGACCTCCGTGAGCTCCTCGACGACATTGGTCTCACCGGTTACCCAAAGACGAGCGGCAACCGCGGAGTCCACGTATTCATTCGGATCGAGCCCAAGTGGACGTTCGTCGACGTTCGCCATGCCGCCATTGCGCTGGGTCGCGAGCTTGAAAGGCGCTCCACTGGCGTAACGATGAACTGGTGGAAAGAGGAGCGCGGCGCCAACATCTTCGTCGACTTCAATCAGAACTGCCGCGACCGGACGATGGCAAGCGCCTACAGTCTGCGGTCTATCGCCGGGGCTCCAGTTTCGACGCCGGTGGCTTGGGACGAGTTGCCCGAGATCGACGATCCACGTGACTTCAACCTGCATACGGTCCCGAAGCGGCTCGCCGAGATCGGGGATCCGCAGTCTTCGATCGACGACGTCGCCCACTCGCTCGATACATTGCTCGAATGGTGGGAGCGCGATCTCAATGACGGACTCGGCGAGATGCCGTATCCGCCGGACTACCCCAAGATGCCGGGTGAGCCCAAACGCGTGCAACCCAGCAAGGCGCGCCCTGGGCTGCCATTCAGCGGGCCGAAGTGACCATTTGCAGCACGAGCTCGGAGATCTCGGCAGTTGCCTGGCTCGGGAGGCCGTCATGATCGGCATCGAGGCGAGTGTCGGTCACCTGCGGTCCGAGCTGCCCCCAGTCATCGCGGTTCTTGTCGGCAATCACGACGCCGAGCGCCTCGCAGTCCGGGGCAGTCACGTCCGTGCCCGCGATATCGACAGTCACTGACGTGGCGCCCGACTCCACGAAGCATTCCGGTTGCTGCAGCGCGCTCACAATCGCGATGGGGATGTCGGGCAATGGATGAACCTTCGCGACGATGTCCTTCTCGAGTGCCTTGGCCTCTTCATCCTCGTCGTAGGTTGACTGGCACTCCTTCGCGGAATGCCCTGATTTGATGCAGGCGGGAATGAAATCCGACGGGAAGTTCGTGTCCAGGATCACGAGCCCCGCAGTCGTATTGGGATGCTCGAGGGCTTCTGCAAGCGCGACCGACCCGCCTAATGACC
>JBDSQP010000043.1:0-1983 GCA_039929755.1 Aeromicrobium sp.
ATCCAAGACGTTCAGAAGAGCGCTTCGTGAGCAATTGGTTCCAGGACACGGCCCTCTCAGGCTCCCTCATCCTTGCGGTTCCCGTCGCGTTGCTCGCGGGACTCGTCTCCTTCTTTTCACCATGCGTACTCCCACTTTTGCCGGGATACCTCTCGTATGTGACAGGCCTCGCGGCATCGGACCTCGAATCGGCCAAGCGCGGGCGCATGTTCCTCGGTTCTTTGCTGTTCGTCCTCGGCTTCACCACCCTGTTCGTCGCCTACGGCTCGCTGTTCGGCGAGATCGGCCTGCGGCTCGCCGCGCACCAGCACGTGATCTCGATCGTTATGGGCGTCGTCCTGATCCTGATGGGCTTCGCGTTCATCGGCCTCGTTCCGTTCATGCAACGCGACGTCCGCGTGCACAAGGTTCCGGCAGTAGGGCTCGCCGCGGCACCGTTCATCGGCGTCCTGTTCGGACTCGGCTGGACACCGTGCATCGGCCCGACGCTCGGCGCAGTCAACGGCCTGATCTTCAGCGACAGTGACGCGACGGCCGCCCGCGGAGCCCTGTTGGCGTTCGTCTATTGCCTGGGGCTGGGCGTTCCATTCATACTCGCGGCTGTCGGATTCGGCCGCTTCATGCATGCGATCGCCTGGTTCAAAGACCACCAACACGCTGTTTCATTGGTTGGCGGCGGTCTGCTGATCGTCGTCGGCATCATGCTCCTCACGGGCACATGGGACTCACTCGTCTTCCACATGCGTAACTGGTTCCCCGGATTCGAGTCGGTCGTATGAGCACAGACGCCACCGCCCTCAAACCCCGCGAATTCGGTCGCTGGATCTGGCGACAACTCACCTCGATGCGGACGGCCCTATTCCTGCTCCTGCTGCTGGCACTCGCCGCCGTGCCTGGTTCGCTCATCCCGCAACGAGGGGTCGACCCGCAAAAGGTCGAGGCCTACTTCATCAACCACCCGTCGAGCGCCCCCGTCATGGACAAATTCGGTCTGTTCTCGGTCTATACGTCGCCGTGGTTCAGTTCGATCTACCTGCTGCTCCTGGTTTCACTCGTCGGCTGCATCATTCCCCGCACCGGCGTCTACTATCGGGCGCTCCGTTCGAGACCGCCGAAGGCTCCCCGGAACTTCTCGAAGCTGCCCACTTCGGCGACGTTCGAAACCTCGGCCTCGGTCGAAGACGTGCTCGATGCGGGTCGCAAGACCATCGGTCGGGCCCGCATCGACCAGGTGGGCAACGAGATCCGTGCCGAGCGCGGTTACCTCCGTGAGGCCGGCAACCTGATCTTTCACACGTGTCTCGTCATCGTCCTCGTCGGGGTGGCCACCGGCGCACTGTATGGCTACCGGGGCAGTGCCATAGTCACCGAAGGCAGTGGGTTCTCCAACGCCCTGACGCAGTACGACGAATTCAGTTCCGGCGCGCTCTTCGACTCCGACAACCTGACACCGTTTTCCCTCGACCTCGACGACTTCACCGCCAAGTTCCAGCTTTCGGGCCCCCAACGTGGTGCCCCGCGGGCCTTCAAGGCCACCGGCCGCTATGTCCCCAAACCGGGGGAGGCCGAACGGAAATTCTCCATCACCGTCAACCATCCCCTCGACATCAACGGGACGTCGGTCTTCCTCGTCGGTCAGGGCTATGCCCCGGTCATCAAAGTCACAGACCCCCAAGGCAATGTCGCCTTTGAGGGTGCGGTGCCATTCCTGCCCAGTGATGCGACCTATACGTCGACCGGCGTCATCAAGGTGCCCGGCGCAAGGCCAACGCAGTTGGGATTCCAGGGCTTCTTCCTCCCGACAGCGGTCTCGGTCGGGCAGAAGGCACCGGTGTCGGCTTTCCCGGGCGCGGCCAACCCTCTGCTCGGGTTGTTCGCCTATTCCGGTGACCTCGGCCTCGACAACGGCACACCACAATCGGTCTTCATCCTCGACAAGGACAAGCTAAAGCAGTTCACCAACAAGGACGGCACCCCTCTTCG
>JBDSQP010000044.1:0-5584 GCA_039929755.1 Aeromicrobium sp.
ATACGTGTGCCACGCCATCGCATAGCGGTCAGAATCGGCCGAAGCGTTGATGACATCGGCCTGAACAAGAAGTCCCACCGACGTGTACATGAGTCCATATACGGTGAGGACAATGGCCTCGACCCAGGTGAGAAGGCGTAGGACGCGTTGAGTTCGAAGTGACCCGAAAGACCGGATCACCATGATCGGCAGTACGGCCGCGATCACCTTGAGCAGGACGACGAACGAAAGTAACGCGACCAACGTCCAACTCCCTGAGCGCCCCAATCTCTCGAATACGCCGCCGACTGTGTCAAGTAACCACATACCTCCGGCACCCCAATAGGCGCTGACGAGCGCGTATGCGAGTCCGACAACCAGGGCTATCCATGCAACGGTTTCTGACTTGGTCGTGCCCTTCGCCTGCGCAGTTCTCATACTGGCGATGCTGCCCGATCTGTCTCACGACTACATCGGGGGAAACCCCCAGTCATCCCCTTGATTTTCGATCAGCGGCTCACGCCGGGTGCTGAGCGCGGCAGTACGCGTCTCGTTTTGCGGTCTGCTTGGGTGACGACGCGAACATCGTGCGATAGAGAGTCGCCTGCGTTGCGGCATACGTCTCGATGCGGGACTTCGCCAGTGACAATGCGAGAGGCGTCTTCGCCAACTCCAGGGCCTCGGCGTTGCGCCAGACGATTTCGCGCCACCCGCGCATGACCGCTCCGACACTCTCATCATCGAGTTGACCGGCGTTGAGGTCGTCGAACGTCGGGTCCAACTGTTGGGCTTCCTCGGCAAACACGGGTTTGTAAAGGCTGTCCAGTCGGGTGTTGTATGCGTTGTGATCGGGCTTGTGAGACTTCCCGTCCTTGGCGGTCAGCCCCGCTCCCCACAGGACATAGGAGAAGTCGCGGTTGATGTGGGCGTTCATTGCCAGCATGAAGTTCCCGAGTGCAGTGACGGAGCCGTCATCCGCGGCCTGCAATGCGATGCGCCAAGCCTGCGGCACCAGATTCGTGCGTCCCGCGTGCCAGTTGTCGTACGTCTCGAAGTAGTCCTGCGCGAAGGCCGCATCCTGGTTGCGGAGCCACACCGGATCGCGGAAGAACCCGTGGTCGAGCGCATCACGGACGTTTTCGGTCACCCGAAGGTAGGCGAGGGCAAACACCGCATCGTGGTCACAGGTCGAGACAAGAGCGTCATACCCGCTCTGCATTTCGTTGATCGTCACGTCGATGCAGGAGGGGTTTCCATCAGCACACAGGGGCTCGCGGCTCGGGTGATACGGCACCGGCACCGGCGGCAAGATGTGGATGACCGGATCAAGCGTTCCTGCGCTCGCGGGCGCGTCTGTCGCGGTCAAACCGAGAGCAAGCACGAGGGCAGCAAGACAGGTACGACCAAAATGGGACATGTGTCGAGGTTAGTGGCCACCGCATTGGCGCGCCATGGCTTTGGGCGCACCGGCCACCAAGTGGACGCCCAAAAACCATGGCAAGTGCAGCTAGGCGGCGCCACCCAACATGTCGGGGCCGAAGACCTCGTATCGGATCCGCGACGACGGCACACCACGACCGATGAGGGCTCTGCGTGCGTCTCTCATGAAGGGGAGCGGTCCACACATGAAGACCTCCGCGTTGTCGGGGACTTCGATCAGGCTCAGGTCCATGAGGCCGACCCGGGCAGCTCGATCGAGTTCCTGCGCATCGAGGCTTTCGTACCAGGTATGCGTGGTCAGGTTAGAAAGCGATTGCCCTGACACTTCCACGGCTTCCCGCAGCGCATGGCGGCTTGACGACCGGTCGGCGTGTGCCGTGGTGACGACCCGGTCGGGGGTCCGACCCGCGACGACATCGAGGATTGCAGCGATCGGGGTGATGCCCACTCCGGCGCTGATCAGCAACAGTGGATCATCGCCCGCCTCGAGTACGACGTCGCCGGCCAGCATACCGACATCGAGCAGGCTTCCGACGTCGACATGGTCGAAGAGGAATGAGGAGACGACCCCATCCGGGAGCCCGTCGACGCCACGTTCACGCCGAACGGTGATCTGCTGCGTCTGCTCGCGCGGCCCGGTCGAAACGGTGTATTGCCGCGGCTGGCGCCCACCGTCCGGCAGGTCGACGGCGACCGAAATGTACTGACCCGGCCGATGAGCCGGCACGGGCTTGCCGTCTGTGGGAGCGAGCACCAACGTGACGACGTCGCTTGCCTCCTCGATGCGTTCGGACACCGTGAATTCACGCCACGGCACCGCGGGGTCGACGCCAGCGAGCGTGTAGAGCCGCGCCTCCTCCGCGATCAGCTGGGCCGCGAACAGCCAATAGACCTCGTCCCAGGCCTGGGCAACTTCGGGCGTCACGGCATCGCCGAGGACATCGACGATCGCACCCATCAGGAATCGGCCGACGACCGTGTATTGCTCGGGGCGAATGCCGAGCGAGATGTGTTTGTGGGCGATGCGCGCCAGGATCGGCGCGAATGAGGGAGCCTCGGGGTCGATCAACTGAACGGCGTACGCGACGACGGAAGCTGCCAAAGCCTTTCGCTGGTCGCCGGTGGCCTGATTGCCCTGGTTGAAGACCCGCAACAGTTCGGGATGCGCTTTGAACATTGCCGGGTAGAACCGGGATGTGATTTCGACGGCATTTTCGGCGACAACGGGGGCCGTGGCACGTACGACGGCGGCAGACTCTGGGGACAACATGGGCAACAGCTCCAAATCGATCAAGGGATGGAACCCGCCGCAAGCGGGCATATTTCAATTTTAGTATGGTGATTCCGTGGAAAATACCGACGCGGGTTTTCGGCCGCCGACGGCCCTCAGGCCACGGCCGCAGTGGATGCCGTCGCTGTCGACCGCGCGGGCCGAAGTTCTCGACCGATTGGGCGACCAGCCCGAACCGTGCCGCATCAGTTCGCTGTCCACGTTGCTGAGGCTGCACGAGAACACGGTGCGCGAACACCTCGACGGTCTGGTCGCAGTCGGCCTCGCCACCCGCGAACTCGCCCAGCCGGACGGGCGCGGGCGGCCCGCCTGGCTCTACTCCGCACGCCACCGGGGAGCCGAACGCCTGAGCCGACCCGCGGGCAGGGCACACGCGGAACTTGCCGGGGCCCTCGTCACCCACATCGTCGAGACGAGCAATGATCCGCTCGCGGACGCAGAACGCGCCGGAAGCTCATGGGGTCGCCAACTCGTCTCGCCCCAGGACCCCGAGTCGACCGGGTCAGCGAGACGATCGGCCGCCGACGCACGCCGCGAGGTCGTCAAAGTCATGGACAACTTGGGGTTCGCTCCCGATTCGGACGATCGGGCCACCGACGTACGCCTGCGGCAATGCCCGCTGCTGGAGACGGCCAACCAACACCTCGACGTCGTGTGCGCCGTGCACCTAGGACTGGTTCGCGGCGCGCTGGCCGAGTTCGGGGCGGACCCCGAACGTACGTCGCTCGAACCGTTCTCGGAGCCGGGCGCTTGCCGACTGCGCCTACTGACCCCGGCTCAGGCGACCAGGCATATTCCGCCGGGACGTTAGAAACCGCAGGTCACCCGTGAGGATGCCTGCGGTTTCAATTGGCGCGCTCGAAGGGATTCGAACCCCCAACCTTCTGATCCGTAGTCAGATGCTCTATCCGTTGAGCTACGAGCGCGTGCCCTTAAGGCGTTGGGAAGTCTATCGCGGACCGGTTGCGATCTGAAATCAGGTCTGGGCCAATCGTGTCTTCGCGAGACGCCGCACTTGGTGGCACCTACTGTGTAGTCGACTCCAGCCCACCTCGACCTGATCGGCGCGCCCAAATGACGTCAAAACACAGCAGGACTCTCATCGGCCTTGCTTCCTCGATTGCGCTAGTCACGGGCGGAATCGCACTGTCGTCAACAGCGGCCAACGCCGTACCGGCGATCGATCAATGCCCCGCCGTCTTCCCGGCCTCCGACCTCATCGCCGGTCAACCGGTCTCCGGACTGACGACGACCACGGACACGCAGCCCGAACAGTTCGCCGGCGAGTATGTTTCCAAACTCACCGACGGAATCGGACCCGACAAGGACCTCCTCGTCTTCAAGATGAGCGGCAGCCGCATCACCCACAACGACGGCACCGTTGACGCCGGCATCTGGGCAGGTATGTCCGGTTCTCCCGTGTACGCCAACGACGGCCGACTCATCGGTGCGGTTTCCTACGGCTTCAGTTACGAGTCGAGCGAGTACGCCGGTGTGACACCTGCGCAATACATGTATGACCTGCGCTCCTTCCCGGCGTCGAGTTCTGCCACCACCTTGAGCTCGCCGAAATCGGTCAGGCTGTCGAAATCACTCCAGTCAACAGTCGTCAAGGACGGCGTCTCGTCGCAGGCAGCTTCCAACGGACTGCGCCGCCTCGAACCCACTCGCATCGTGGTCGGCCCCGGACTTCAGGCCGGTGCCGCCAAGGCATTCGCGAAGAAGGCACGATTCGGATTCGACGGCTACCGCGCCGGCTCGGGTTCCTCCTCAGCTGCCCCCAGCTACCCCATCACCGCCGGCGGCAACTTCGCCTCGACCGCTTCATACGGAGACATCACTCTTGGCGGAATCGGTACAGCCACGGCAGTGTGCGGCACAAACGCCGACGAAGTCCTCGCCTACGGCCACCCAAGCGCCTTCACCGGGAAGTCGAAGGAGGCCATTCACGGTGCGAGCGCCGCGTTCATTCAGCGCGACAACTCCGGAGGTTCCTACAAGTTGGCCAACATCGGCGCGCCAGCAGGCGCACTCCTGCAGGATCGGCTCCAGGGCATTCTCGGAAAGATCGGCGTCGAGGCTCCGACCGTGACGGTGGAGAGCGACACCAAGGCATACGGACAGACACGCCACGGCGTCTCACATGTCAGCGTGCCTGAAGCCCTGTCATATGTCACCGCTGTTCAGGCATACACAGACACCGTGATCGGGCTCAATCAGGACGCCGGCGGCGAAGCCCTTGTGACGTGGAGCATCGACTTCAAGCGCAAGAACGGCGAGTCACAAACCTTCTCGCGTACGCAGCGCTATTCGTCGCAACAGGAACTCTCCTACGACGTTCCCAACGATGTGGCCTCCGACGTCGAGACAATCTCCGACAACGGAATGGAGCGAGTGTCGATCACAGCGGTCCACATCAACAGCAGGCTCGTTCCCGACTATCGACTGTTCAAGGTCGGCAAGGTCGAGTTCAGAAGGAACCACGCGTGGCACACAGTCGGCAACGGCGGATCGATCAACACGACGCCTGGCTCGCTACTGACTCTCCGCCTGACATTCAGGGCCGGTGACACGAAGACCGATGTGGCTCCGGTCATGAAGAACGTGACCTTCAAGATCTCGCCCGGCGCCGCCAAGACCGGGGCCATCGACTTCACCGGTGGAATGTTCTCGTACGACGAAGACGAATACTTCGACGAGGATCTCGGAGAGTACGTCGACGAATTCGAGCCCGAATCCCTGGACGAACTGCTGGACGAACTCAAGGCGACCACACGCCAGGACGACGTCACGACCCTGATGACCTACAAGACCAAGGGCGGAAATACAGGCGAGCGGGACGGCAAGATCCGTGCACCCGGTGTCGTCACCGGC
>JBDSQP010000045.1:0-4689 GCA_039929755.1 Aeromicrobium sp.
ACTGGACGACTTGCTTGGTGACGCCGACCGACGTTCCTGCAACAAGTTGCGTGCTTCGCAGGGCAGTCCCAGCCGCGAATCCGGCCAGCCGAAAGGCTCCTCGTACGACGCGCACTTCGTTGCGGGACCGCGGTTTCAGATTGTCGTTCATGAAGTCATGCTCCGAAGATCGCGAGGTGGAGGAAGCCGGCAATCCCGCCGAGGACGCCGCCGTGGAGGAAGAGCAGCCATTCGTCCTGTTCGACCGAGCAGCGAAGGATCTGCCCGAAATCGGCATTGCTGAGTTTTTTCATCTGGGCGTCCAGAAAGACTCGTACCTTTTCAGATTGCCTGTTGGAGAAATCTTCGTGGCCAACGATCCCTGGGGTGAGGTCCAACGCCACCGGAAGCAGGGTCGCCTTGATGCGTTCGTAGTCAGCGGAGCCGACGGTCAGACGCACAGCAATCTTTGCCCGCCCGACGGCATCGTCAATGCTCGTGCGCAGCACCCGGTCGAGCAAAGACATCGAGCGGTCGGCACGCGCACCATACAGAAGTTCGTTGGTGATGTTCTCGATCGTGAGCACCTTGAAGGCAAAGATCCTCGCGTAATAGGCGATGACTTCGTCGCGTCTGCGCAGGAGGAGCCCCTGCCTCCAGGGAGCCCATACGGACCGTTCGATCGGTTCGAAGACGATCATGACGGCGAAGTAGTTGACCAGCCAGCCGATGATCATTCCGCCGATGGGCAGGACCCACCAGTGGGGGACGAAGTGGAGGACGCCCACGAGCACGAAGCCCATCGGGTAGCCGAAATAGAAACCGAAGTTCCGCATGAACTTCAGTTCTTTCGCGCCGGCGGAGCGGAACATCTCGTTCAGGAGTTCGGGGTTTGCCGCGAGGTATTGCGTCGCCATCAATTTGATGTCGATCAGTTCGTCGAGGTGCGCACCGATCTCGTCGGTGAGTCGCTCGGCATTCTTGGGGAACTCGGCTTCCACCCGTTTGTAGACCAATTCCCTGGCAAAGTCGGGAGCGGCATTCCAGATGCGAAGGTTCTCGCCGACCATCACCTGGTCGACTATCTGACGAAGCTGTGGCTGGACAACTTCGACGACATGCTCGGCGATGGCTTCGGGTTCCAATTCGCGGTAAAGATCCGCCATGGTCCCCACGCGGGCGAGGGACTTGTCGATCGCGAGGCTTGCCATCTTTTCGGCTCGCGACGGGATCATTCCCTGCCATCCGACCCTGTTCCCGTCCTTGAAGACAGGGAGTATTTGCACGCGTCTCGGCAGGTATGGGTAGAGCAACTTGAGGCCAGGAATCCGAACTCCGTGAAACGTCACGGACTCGAACATCATGATGACGCCCGTCCAGTTCGTGATGTAGCCGATGACGCCCGTGAAGAGCGGGACGGAAATCAGGTCGACCAGCAGTTTGTGGTCCATGCAGTCGCCCTTCGGTGAACGTCAGTTCGTTGTTGCATCGTAAGGGTGATTTGGACGAGCGACTGCTGGACCTAGATATTTTTGCTTAAGGGTATTCCGCAAAGGGCTGTGCACCTAAGGGAACCGAAGCCACCGCGTGATCGCCAGCGCCATCGGCGCACCCTGCATATAGAGAGCGGGGAGCCAGGCGGGAACGAGAAGGAAACTACTCACCTCGTAGTGGGCAAGACCCTGGTGATTGATCAGCGATTCGAACAGCGTTCCCAGCAAGGCCAACAGCAGTGAGTATGCAGCCACGGTCATACGGTCGGCACGACCGATCACGCGTATGAGCCACACGGTCAGGATCGTCACCGTCAGCGGCGCCACGTGCTCACCGAAGACCGCCGTAGCAACATACGTGCCGAAGAACCAGGCCATACCGGTCGCGAAATCGCGTGTTTGTGGTTGCGTCGCCTTTGGGGCAAACGGCCAGGCCAGCACTACGAAACCGACGGTTGAGATGACGAAGAGCGGCGCGACCCACCATGCCTGACCGAAGAGCTTGCCGTCTCCGGGGTAGGAAAGGATGTCGAACTGCACGTGGAACTGGTCGCCGGTCGTCAGCAAGAGTGTGCAGCCGATGAGGCCGAGTGCCAGAACCCTCGGGCTTCGTTTGCGGGTTGCGGTGCCGACATCGCTCATGGCAGTAGATCCCTCATGACAGTCGAGTGTGGCAGTTGGTTGAGGCCTTGAAAATTGATTTTTCGGACTCCCGGAGTCAGGCAAACGTATACGCAGGTCAGAGGACGATTCGCGGAAAACTTTCCCCCGATCTATCGACATAACTTTCCCTTACCGCCCTCGTTAATAGAAACAGGTGGACGCCATCGATTCAGAGTGTTAGGCGACCCTTTGCACGACGCTCCGCCCGCGCGCTGAAATGCAGCGCACAAATTTGGGAGGAAATTATGTCGTTACGCCTAACAAAACCACTACGCCGAACTTTCGTAGGGACGTTGCTCACCGCAATTGTGGTGTCGATGGGAGCACCTGCGATGGCTGCGGACCCGTCATTCAACTACTTTGCCTACGCTGGCGGCACGGTCATTCGTGCGGCCGGTACGACCATCTCGTCGGATCTCACCGCTCAGTCCAGCATCAGCGGGACAGTGGTTCCACGTTCTGCCAGCAATCAAGTTGCGTCCGTCAACGTCGCCAAGTTGGCGAACGTCGGTGCTGTGGAGACATCCACCAAATCCGAGAGGCTGGTTGGCGGCGCAGTTCGGCTCACCTCGCACGCCAAGACATTGGGAGTCAACCTCCTGGATGGGGCGATCAAGGCCGACGCTGTCGAGACCACCAACATCACCACCGGTACTCCCGCAGGCGGACTGACTGCCGTTTCGACGACGAAGTACGTCAACCTGAAGATCATCGGAGTCAATCTTCCGGTCAATATCCCGGAGAACTACAAGGTCAGCATCCCCGGCGTAGCCACCATCGTTCTCAACGCGAACATCGTGACGACGCAGGACGGTGTCATCTTCAGCCAGGGATACGGTCTCGGAATCTGGCTGCTCCAGTCCGCAGGCGGTGCTCCGGTGGGAAGCACGATCGTCCTCAACCCGACGTACGCTGCCATGGCCCCGCCGGTTCCGGTGAATCAGGCCCAAGTCGGTGGCTATGCCTACGGCACCCACGTTCTGGTCAATGCCGGTCCGGACATCAGCGGCCAGGTCGGTAAGACAGCCAACGTGTCCACTGCCCCCGGTGGCAGCGGTGGCAAGACGTCAACCAACACGACTGCTACGGCCAAAGTGAATGGCGTCCTCACTGCGGGCACGATCACTTCGACCACCACGTCGACGGTCACAACCAGCTCCGCGGAGGTCACCAATACCGACGAAGTCGCCGGAGTCAACCTGTTCAACGGTGTCATCACGGCGGATGTGATCAAGACGACCGCGCACTCCAAGAGGGTCGGCACGACGCTCACGCGAGACACGAAATTGTCGTTCGTCAACCTTCGTGTTGCCGGAAAACTTATTCCGGTCGATGTCGGTCCCAACACCACGATCAACGTGGCGGGTCTTGGCAAGGTCGTCATCAATGAACAGGCGACGACGAGCAATGCCAATCGGGTCCGAGGCATCTACATCAAGTTGCTTGAGCCGAACGGTGGCCTCCAGGCAGGTGCTGAGGTCGAGGTCTCAGTTGCTGCAAGTTGGATCACTGTGGCGCAGTAAGCGCAATAGTCCAAAACGAGCGGCCCCTTCCACCAGGAAGGGGCCGCTCGTCTTTGAGTTGAACTGAGATGGGCCGTGGAGACGACGGAAGTGGGCCCTGTCGGGCTCGAACCGACGACCCGCGGATTAAAAGTCCGATGCTCTACCAACTGAGCTAAAGGCCCCAATGCATGTTATGCGCGTCCTAGTGTGCCAGCCCCCACAGCGCAACTCATACCCCGGTATTCCCCTCCTCCTACTACGGTACGGATTCCGTCCAGAAAACCGGCCGCTGTTGCGGAGTTCGCAAATTCGCTGCTTTGACGATTGAGAAATAGCCAACTTGGGGATAGTGGTGCAAGGCCTTGCGGTTCGGAGATACGCTGGGGTTACCACTTCTAAACGACAAACCGATCACGCTGGGAGACCCCCGATGCCGGTGCCTTTGGACGCTCGCCTTCGCGACGATGAAGCACTCAAAGAGATTGAGCTCACGGGCGATCTCATCATTGCCGCAAGCGCCCATGATCATCACCTGACCCAGAGCGAAGTGGACGAGATTCTCGGAGTCAGAGCAAGCTGATTTCCGACGTTATCGGATCGGGATCGAGAAGCCCTGCTGCTCCAGGCCGAGGGAATGAACTACGACGAAATCGCGGCGACGATTGGATTGGCGAAAGGCGCCATTGGAACGACGCTCGCGCGGGCCCGCCGACGTTTGGTCGAGGCTTATCGGGCCAAGGAGGGGAACAAGCATGTCGCATCTTGAGGAAGGCGTGCTCCACGCGATGCTCGACGGTGAAATCGGATCGGCGGAGCTCAAGGAGATCAAGGCTCATCTGACGGCGTGTGAGGGATGCGCCGGCCGGCTCGAAGAGGCGAGACGCTTTCGCGATGAGGCGTTTGTCATGATCACCGCACTCGACGAGCAACCGGCGGCGGCCTCCGCAACCGATCGAGGGCCCCGTCTCCGCGGTAGGAAGCGGTTACCGGCTTGGGCACCGGGACTCGCCTGGGCCGCGACCATCTTCGCGGCTATCGGTCTGGGTTGG
>JBDSQP010000046.1:0-1712 GCA_039929755.1 Aeromicrobium sp.
ACGCCGTAATCGAGTACCGCGGCCCCTGGGGCCGACCCATCGCCAAGTGGGAAGCGCTTTTCGGGGAGGACGCGAAGCCGGAACTGGAAAGCGCGCGTGCCGATCTGGCCGAGGAATTCGGCGAAGAACGTGCGACTCTGATGTGCGACTACAACCGAAACCTGTTGATCTACCCCAATCTGATCATCAACGACATCATGGCATTGACAGTGCGGACGTTCATGCCGACCTCACCGACGAACGTCGACATCACGGCATGGCAGATGGCGCCCTCGGATGAACTTCCCGAGGTCCGGCAGCGCAGGCTGGACAGCTTCCTTACCTTTCTGGGGCCTGGTGGATTCGCTACTCCCGACGACATCGAAGCGCTGGAATCCTGCCAACAAGGCTTCGCCAGCGGGGGAGTCGAGTGGAACGACATCTCACGTGGAATGGGTCGGAGTCCGAAGGCAACCGACGAGGAACAGATGCGTGCGTTCTGGCGACGGTGGCGCGATCAGATGGACGGTCGGCGATGAGCATGTCCCAGCTTTCCGCAATTGCCGGAGTGACACGCCAAGATGTCGAAGACTTGCTCTTCGAGGAGGCGGAGTTACTCGACGACTGGCAACTGGATCAGTGGCTCACGCTGTACACCGAGGACGCCCGATACGTCATACCCCCGACCGACGACCGTGACGCCGATGCGTCCTCGGCGCTGATGCTCATCGACGACAACAGGATGCGCATGGGTGCGCGCGTGGATCGACTCAACAGCCGTAAGGCGCATCGCGAATATCCACATTCGAACTTGCGGCACCTCGTGTCCAACGTCCGACTCGACTCGCCAGACGGAGACGAGCTGTCGGTGAGGGCATCGTTCGCCGTGTATCGGAGCCGGGCCGGACGCGACATGTGCTATTTCGGCCGCTACCGCTACCTCTTGGTGATCATCGACGGCAAACTTTTGATCCGATCCAAGAGAGTCGAGCTCGACATGACGACGCTGCGTTCTACCGGTGACGTCGGCGTAATCCTGTAATTGCCAGCAGCGACCCCGCATTCGCCACAACAGAACGGACGCCCACCGATATGACAGACACCCATCTCGACACGACAAATCCGGCGATCGGCAAACGCGTGGTCGCCGGCGGAATCGACACCAATTATCTCGATGAAGGTAATGGGAGCGGCGTACCCGTCGTCCTTCTACACGGGTCTGGACCCGGAGTATCCGGCTACGCCAATTGGCGGTTGACCGTACCGACGCTAGCCGTGGAACGCCGAGTTCTGGCTCCCGATCTCGTCGGATTCGGTTACAGCGAACGACCGACCGACTTCCAGTACGTCATGGACGCCTGGATCGCTCAGGTCGAGAACTTCGTCGATACCCTCGGTCTCGATCGATACTCGTTGGTGGGCAACAGCTTCGGCGGCGCCCTGGCACTGCGCTTGGCGGCCATGCACCAGGACCGAATCGATCGCCTGGTGTTGATGGGCAGCGTGGGTGTGCCGTTCGAGATCACCGAGGGCCTCGACGCGGTGTGGGGCTACGAACCTTCGGTGGCTTCGATGCGCCGCGTCCTTGACTACTTCGCCTACGACCGCGCGCTGATCGACGACGATCTCGCTGCCACGCGTTACCAAGCCAGCGTTCAACCCGGTTTCCACGAGTCCTACGCGGCGATGTTCCCCTCTCCACGCCAACGCTGGGTCGACGCGATGGTGACCGA
>JBDSQP010000047.1:0-2200 GCA_039929755.1 Aeromicrobium sp.
GCAACGCGGGTGAAGCGATCACGGTCAACTTCAAGTCGATCTCAGCGCCGTACACGATCAGTGTGGTCGGAAATACGCAATCCCTCACCGATCGCCTGAACGAAAATCCTGGGGGACAGTACTGGGCTCAACGCGTGCGCAAGGCTGGTTTACGGTTTGACCTACAGGGCGCGTCCCGGATTACCCTTCCAGCCGCTCCGGACAAGCGAGTCAGTATCACCTACGCGACAGTTGTCAAAGGAGCTTCATGATCCCGATTCTGGGCCTCGTGGTCGGTGTCGTTGCGGGCCTTCTTGTCCAGCCAACAGTCCCGACGGGTCTACAGCCTTACCTTCCTATTGCGATTGTTGCCGCTCTGGATGCAGTAGTCGGTGCTGTTCGGGCCCTGGGCGAACGCCGCTTCAACGACCGGGTGTTCGTGGTGTCTTTCATCTCCAATGTTTCTATCGCTTCGCTGATGGTGTTCCTGGGCGACCAACTCGGTGTCGGCTCGCAATTGTCGACCGGTGTTGTGGTCGTCCTTGGCATCCGGATCTTTGCCAACGCGGCTGCGATCCGAAGGCGGATCTTCCATGCCTGAGCGCAACTGGCGATCTCTCCTGCGCCCTGCGTCATCTCAACTGACGATGGCGTTCTTGCTTGCCGGCCTTGCCTTCGTCATGACCATCCAGTTCCGCCACAAAGACCCAGAGGACTATTCGGGCGTGCGCAAAGGCGATCTGGTTCAACTCCTGCGTTCTCTCGATGCGGCCAATGAGCGCATCACGACGCAGGTGAACGAGTTGACGGTCACGAGGAACGATTTATTGAGCAGCACCAAGCGGTCCGAGGAAGCCGAGCGCCAAGCCAGGAAGCGGGCAAATGACCTCGGCATTCTTGCCGGGTCGGCCGGGGCGACCGGTCCAGGCGTCGAACTCACCATCAAAGATCCGGACAAGGCGATCGACTCCGCCGCCTTGATCGACGCGGTCGAAGAATTGCGCGACTCCGGCGCCGAGGCCATCGTCATCAACGGCACTGCTCGCGTTGTTGCACAGACCTATTTTCTCGACGACGACGACTCGATTCGGGTCGGAGGACGCGAGATCAAACGGCCGTTCGTCATCGAGGCGATCGGGGATCCGTCGACTATGGCCGCAGCGGTGAACTTTCGCGGCGGTCTGGCCGATAAGGTGCAGAACCGAGGCGGGACATTGTCGGTGGCAACTCGCGACAAGATCACGATTACAGCGCTGGCTGACGTCAAACGCCCGGAGTACGCTCAACCATCATCATGAACGTCCCGTCACCACGAGCATGGTCACCCCAAGAACCGTAGGAGCAACTGTGATCCCCGAGGACCTTTACTACAGCGAAGAGCACGAGTGGGTGCGCATCGACGATGAGATTGCCACGATTGGCATCACCGACTACGCCCAGGATCAACTGGGTGACATCGTCTATGTCGACTTGCCCGCCGTCGGTGACGTCGTCGAAGCCGGTGCGGTCATCGGTGAACTTGAGTCGACCAAGTCCGTCAGCGAGATTTTCGCGCCGATCGCAGGCGAAATCGTCTCCCGAAATGACGCACTCGAGGCAGCGCCAGAGGTCGTCAATTCCGATCCCTATGGAGAGGGTTGGCTCATCAAGGTGCGCCCGCTGGACGAAGATCCCACTGAAGGATTGCTCGAGTCCGAAGCTTACGCATCGATCATCTCCGAATGACCCGTCGAACGACGTCAACGCGTTGTTCATGGTGCTAGGTTTGTCTAAAGAACAAGTGTGAACCTCAAGGCAAGACCAAGACTCGAATCAGGAGGTATGTCGATGTCATCCGCGAACGACGGGATCCAGGGCCACGAGCCATCTGAAGAGCTACCCCCGGATGCGACATCGACGATTGCCATCCCGGCGATCGACGCCGATACCGAGGAAATGACCGCAGATGAAGTTGCGGCCGCTGACGAGTTGCCGGCCGGTAGCGCATTGCTCTTGGTGCAGCGTGGACCGAGTGCCGGCGCGCGATTCCTCCTGGACACTGACACCGTTTCCGTAGGTCGCCACCCCGACAGCGATATCTTCCTCGACGACATCACGGTTTCGCGTCGCCACGCGACGTTTACGCGCACGGGCAACGACCATACGGTTGCGGACCTTGGCAGCCTCAACGGCACTTACGTCAACCGTGACCGCATCGATGGCGAGATTTCACTTTCCGGGG
>JBDSQP010000048.1:0-1564 GCA_039929755.1 Aeromicrobium sp.
GGCGATCGTGGTGATGGCCTTCGACGAGGACGGCCAAGCCGACAACCTCGAACGTCGCAAGGAAATCTGCGCTCGTGCCTACAAGATCCTTGTCGACGAAGTCGGCTTTCCTGCCGAAGACATCATCTTTGACCCCAACTGCTTCGCCATGGCGACGGGCATCGAAGAACACCAGAACTACGGGCTCGACTTCATCGAAGCCTGCCAATGGATCACCGACAACCTGCCGGGCGCACTAATCTCCGGCGGCATCTCCAACGTCTCGTTTTCATTCCGTGGCAACAACCCCGTGCGCGAGACCATCCACGCCGTTTTCCTCTATCACGCGATCAAGGCCGGTCTGACGATGGGAATCGTCAACGCGGGCGCGCTTGTCGTCTACGACCAGGTCGACCCCGAACTCCGCGTGCGGATCGAGGATGTCGTTCTCAACCGCAGGGAGGACTCGACCGAGCGTCTGCTGGAGATTGCCAACGACTTTGCCGGCGACGGTAGCGTTCGCGAAGTCGCTACCGAAGAGTGGCGCTCCTTGCCGGTCGACGAACGAATCACGCACGCTCTGGTCAAAGGGCTCGACGAATTCGCCGAGTCAGACACCGAAGAACTTCGCGCCATCATCAGCGCCCGTGGCGGCAAGCCCATCGAGGTCATCGAGGGCCCGCTGATGGCGGGCATGAATGTTGTAGGAGACCTATTCGGCGAAGGCAAGATGTTCTTGCCCCAGGTCGTCAAATCTGCTCGCGTGATGAAGAAGGCCGTTGCCTACCTCATTCCCTACATCGAGGCAGAAAAGCAACCCGGAGATGCCGAGCGAAGCATCGGCAAGATCGTCATGGCCACCGTCAAGGGCGATGTCCATGACATCGGCAAGAACATCGTGGGGGTTGTGTTGCAGTGCAACAACTACGACGTGGTCGATCTTGGCGTCATGGTTCCCGCACAAAAGATTCTCGACGCAGCCAAAGCCGAAGGTGCCGACGTCATCGGACTTTCCGGACTCATCACCCCTTCGCTCGACGAGATGGTCAACTTCGCCTCCGAGATGGAACGCCAAGGCTTCGACATACCGCTGCTCATCGGCGGTGCGACGACTTCGCGCGCCCATACTGCGGTCAAGGTCTCGCAGAAGTATCACGGCCCGGTCATCTGGGTGAAAGACGCTTCGCGATCGGTGCCCGTGGTTGCCGCGTTGCTCTCCGACGAACAGAGGCCAAAGCTTCTCGCGGACGTCGAGGCCGATTATGTCGAGCTTCGCGAACGTCACGCTGCCAAGCAGGACAGTCGTCCACTGCTCTCGCTCGAAAAGGCGCGTGCCAATCGCACGCCCGTTGAGTGGAGCGACTACGTTCCTCCGCGCCCGAAACTCCTGCTTCAGCAGGCCAAGGACGTGTGCACGGGCCAGGGTTGCGACCATACGAATCATCAGGCGACCCAGTTCGTCAAGACGTTTATCGATTACCCGATCGACGAACTGCGCCCCTACATCGACTGGCAGCCCTTCTTCAACGCCTGGGAGATGAAGGGCAAATTCCCCGACATCCTCAACAACCCTGTTTCCGGCGAT
>JBDSQP010000049.1:0-4344 GCA_039929755.1 Aeromicrobium sp.
GTCCTTGATCGTGCACGTGTATTCGGTCGGCTGAGTGAAAGCGCACTTGGAGGCGGCATCGGGGGTGAGCTCGGTGCTGCCGGCCGGGAAGTTCAGCAGGTATTGGTAGACCTGCGTCTGGACGGTCAGCGAGCCATTGTCATACGAACCAGCCGGGTCAATCGATACCACTTTGTCGGTCGTGCCGACGATGAGACCAGAACCCGCATCCGGACTCTTGCTGGAACCGCACGCCGCGAGCGTCATGCCCACAAGTGCTGTGCCCGCAAGGAGTACGGCTCCTCGACGAATCTGTTTCATTGCTCTCCTACTGTTCATGCCGAACTTCCGGCGTCGAATGGCACGCGCTCTCGGCGTCTTGGTCCGTATGGTGGACGGTGCCCTTTCGGAACGCTACCCCAATCCACACCCTCACTGCGGTCCTGAAATATTTCATTTTGACTACCTCACCCGGTTTGCCGACACCCCCCGCCGGTAGTGTTGGCCCATGACCCACAACGAACATTTGGCCTCGTTCGATCCCGAAATCGCCGCAGCCATTGATGCTGAACTCAACCGCCAGCAGTCGACGCTTGAGATGATCGCGTCCGAGAATTTCGCACCTGTTGCCGCGCTCGAAGCGCAGGGCAGTGTGCTGACCAACAAGTACGCCGAGGGCTATCCGGGCAAGCGCTACTACGGTGGCTGCGAATTCGTCGACGTAGTCGAAACAATCGCGATCGATCGCCTCAAGGCGCTTTTCGACGCGACCTATGTCAACGTCCAACCGCACTCCGGCGCGACCGCCAACGCCGCGGCCATGCACGCGACCATCACTGTCGGCGACACGATCCTTGGTCTCGATCTTGCCAACGGCGGCCACCTCACGCACGGTATGAAGCTCAACTTCTCCGGCAAGCTCTACAACGTCGTGCCCTATCACGTAGTCCCCGAAACCGGTCTGGTCGACATGGACGAAGTCCGCCGCCTCGCGCACGAGCACAAGCCGCAACTCATCATCGCCGGATGGTCGGCATATCCGCGCCAGCTCGACTTCGCACTGTTCCGCGAGATCGCCGACGAAGTCGGTGCCAAGCTCATGGTCGACATGGCGCACTTCGCCGGACTCGTTGCCGCCGGTCTGCATCCGAGTCCGTTGCCTCACGCACACGTCGTCACGACGACGACCCACAAGACCCTCGGCGGTCCGCGTGGTGGCGCGATCCTGACCAACGACGAAGAGGTTGCCAAGAAGATCCGTTCGGCCGTGTTCCCCGGCCAGCAGGGTGGACCGCTCGAACACGTCATCGCGGCCAAGGCCGTCGCCTTCAAGATGGCTGCGGAGCCCGCGTTCAAGGAGCGCCAGCAGCGTACGATCGCCGGTGCAAAAATCCTCGCCGAACGCCTCATGCAGGAAGACATGACCAAGGCCGGCGTTAACGTCCTCACAGGCGGCACGGATGTGCACCTGGTTCTGGTCGACCTGCGCGACTCCGAGCTCGATGGCCAGCAGGCCGAAGATCGTCTCCACGAAGTCGGCATCACCGTCAACCGCAACGCGGTGCCCAACGATCCGCGTCCGCCGATGGTCACCTCGGGGCTGCGCATCGGTACCCCGGCCCTTGCCACGCGCGGCTTCGGCGCCGAAGAGTTCACCGAGGTTGCCGAGATCATCGCCGCCGCGCTGTTGCCCGGCGACATCGATGCAGAGGGTCTTCGCAAGCGCGTGACTGCACTGGCTGAGCGATTCCCGCTCTACCCGGAGATCACGCCCTTCACGGCGTGACGCCAATCAGCACCGGGACGCCAATCGGCACCGGGACGTCGTGGCGGCTCTGGCTTCGGCCCGCGCTGCTCGGCCTCCACGCGTTCGCCGTCGCGGCGATCGTCTTTTGCGTATTCATGGGCCTGTGGCAGATGGGGGTCTACGACTCCCGTCGGGCTGAGGAACGCGCCGACAAGCAACACGTCCCGACTGTTGCCCTCAAGAATCTGTGGGGCCCCGACGAAGCGTTCACGTCAAGACTCAATCATCGGCCCGTCACGATGTCCGGCCGCTTTGCTCCAAGCGCTGATCAGGTATGGGTTTCGGGCAAGGTCCAGCATGGCAAGAAGGGCTATTGGCTCCTTGCGCCATTCATAGTTAAGGGCGGAGATCAGGCCCTTCTCGTTGTACGTGCGTGGTCGCTCTCGGCCGGAGACTTGCCGGCCGTCCCGGAAACGACCTCACTCCGGGCCGTGCTCGAGCCCGGCGAAGGCAGTGGCGCGCCCCTTGAGGCCAACCGTGTGATCGGCTCGGTGCGCATACCGGCGCTCATCAACTCCCTCCCCTACGACCTGTATTCGGGCTTCGCCATCAGCACTTCGCCCCAAACGGCAGAGGGGCTGACCCTTGCCACCCAGCCGCAGCCGGATGCGTCCTGGACGAGTGGACTGCGCAACCTCATGTATGCCCTCCAGTGGTGGGTCTTCGCCGCGTTCACCCTGCTCATGTGGTGGCGCATGAGCACCGAAAGCGTGGCGCTCTCGAGGCGGAAGGTAGCCTGAGCAGGTGCCAAACAACAATCTCAGTGCAGCCCTCCAGCGTTACCGCATCATGGCCAATATCGTCGGCACTTTCGTGATCGTCGTGTTCTCGTGCTTCTTCGGCCAATTGGCGACCGGCGACACCTCGTGGTTCAACCAGCACCAGACACTCATCACCGTCATTGACCAGGTGCACGGTTTTCTGTACATGATCTTCTTGGTGATGGCGGCGTTGCTTTCCACCAAGGCGAAGTGGACGCCCGCGTTCACGATCACGACGCTGCTCGCGGGGACAATTCCGGGCGTCAGCTTCTGGGCCGAGCATCGTGCGACCAAAGCGGTCCGCGCTGCGCACCCCGAACTGCTCGTCTAACGGGAGCTGTTCAGCCGAGGGCGGTTCAGCGACCGTTGAATGTGGCCTTGCCGGGTCCGTCGTCGAGGAACGATTTCATACCATTCTGAAGGTCTTCGGTCTGGAAGAGGGCGGCCGCGATGGCGGTCGTATGCGTGTTTGCCTCGGCCACTCCCCCGCTCTCGAAATGACGCAGGATGTCCTTGGCTGCGCCAAAGGCCCTGGTCGGTCCAATCGCCAGGGTTGATGTGAACGTCAGGACCTGGGCGTCGAAGTCCTCGATCGGGAGAACCCGGTTGACGACATTCCAGCGCTCGAGCGTCTCGGCGTCGTAGGGAGTTCCGGTGAACACGAATTCCTTGGCACGGCCAACGCCGGCTCGGCCGGCCAGGCGTTGCGTTCCGCCCATGGTCGGGGTCAAACCGATGACGCGCTCGACAAGACCGAACTTCGCGTTCGGCGTGGCCAGGATGATGTCGCACGCGACCGCGACCTCGAAAGCCCACGTCAGAGTGAGCGCGTGTGCGGCGAAGACTGTCGGATAGTTCAGGGCGGCGACGCGGTTGGGCAGTTCGAGCATCCGGTCGTACAGGACCTTCGTGGCTTCTTCGCTGGCTTGATCAGCGAAAAGCGAAACATCCACCCCACCGGAAACCAATTTGCCTTCGGCCCGGATGATCAGGGCGCGCGGCGCCTGGGCCTCGAGTTCGTCCAGCGCTTCATCGAATTCACTGTGAAGCGTCGCCGAATAGAGGTTGACCGGGGGCGCACTGAAAGTAAGCACCGCGATGTCGTCGGCGGTGCGGGTGATCGAAACCGGCATCAGCGAATGCCGAAGGGGTCGATCTTGTGTGAATCGTCCGCGACGTCTTCGGGCTCCTCGATGTTTTCGGCGGCCTCGGTCACTGACGACCGGGTACGCCCACGGCGGCGAGGCTTCTCTTCTTCGGGGGCTGCCTCATCCACCGGCTCCTCGTCCACAACTGCTTCGAGGGGCGCGGTGGGCGGTGCGGGAACCGGATCGGCGAATTCATCGAGGTTTTCGACGGGTCGATTGCTGATGATCTCTTCGGCTGTCTCGACTGTCGTCGCAGCAGGCGCTTCGAATGGTGCTGGAGCGGGAACATTCGAAGCCGTAGGGGTCGGAACCGCGGCCGGTGCTTCGTAGGAACCGCCCTTGTCCTCAAGCGCATTCTTGATGGCAACGACGATGCCGGTAAGAATCGCGAGGAAGAGCAGTTTGCGAAGCGGGTGCCTCTTCTTCTTGGACACAGACTTCTCTGACGTTGTCATGGTCCAAACCTACCGCCAATTCGAGATAGCGAAATATGGGCTACGCCTGGCAGCGAAATATTGGCTCAGTGTGGATCGCCGACGGCGAGGTCCGCGATGATGCGGCCTTGGCCGTGCGTGGAAGAATGGCACGAACCCATTGAGAGGACCACACGTGGCCGAGCAGCTGATTGCAACCCTGAAAACCAACAAGG
>JBDSQP010000050.1:0-4241 GCA_039929755.1 Aeromicrobium sp.
GGTCATGATCGTGACCTTTAAGAACGGTCGCCCGGTCGGGCTGCAGCCGGTCGACTTCAGCCAAGGTGGCGAAGTCATACCGCAGAAGTACGTACCGATCGCTCTGTCTGCGAAGAAACCCAAATAAGACCTAGCGCACCGAACACGGTCAGGGTCAAAACCGCTCCGTCGAAGATGCGGTCCCCGGAGGAGAGCACGTCGTCGTGGATCAAATGAAAAAGCGCATGTGGAATCGCGTAGATCAGATAGACAACTAGCGCGATGACGACCGTTCGATGGTCGAGGAGCCAGGCAGCGATGATCAACAGCGCGCCGATCGCAACGAACGTCGCACCGACATCGGTGGCCAGATGCTGGTTGTAGGGGCCGTAATCGCCGAGCCATTGCCTGCCAGCACCCGGGAACGAGTCGAACCAGCCTTTGGCCGAGGCCAGCGCCCATACGCCGATCGCGGCCTGAGGCAAGCCGAGGGCGATGAGTCCGATCCTCAGGGCGAGCCTCACGTCTTGGCCCCACAGCGCTCGATGATGAGGTTGGCGTAGGCCTTGGCGCAGGCGACTACTTCGTCAATCGCGACGTGCTCGTCGACCGAGTGTGCGTGACGGACATCGCCAGGGCCGTATTGAACGGTCGGTATGCCCGCGGCGGCGTATTGGCGCAGGTCAGAGCCATAGGGCGCCCCAACTGCTTTGGGAGCAGGACAGTCGGCTGCGACCGCGGCATCGTGGACTTCGTCGAGCAATGGGTGTCCCTCGGGCAACCGGCCCGGGGCGAAATGGCCGCCCGGCCAGGTCAGGTCGGGCGGGTTGAGACGGAGCCAATCGTCGCCCGCCGCTGCTTGTGCGAGGGCTGCTGCGAAAGCGGTCTTGGCGGCGACGAATGACTCGCCCGGCATGACGCCATACCTGCCCTCGGCAACGAGGAGGTCGGGGACGGTGCTCGCCCAGTCGCCGGCGTGGATGATGCCGACCGAGAGCGGCCAGGGGTTGTCACCGAACGGCTCGGGAGGGCTGGCATTGCGTTCGGCCTCGAGTTCACGCAGACCTGCGTGGAGGACCTGGAACTTCTCGACCGCACTGACACCCGTGTGGCGCATCGAACCGTGGGTTGCTGTGCCTCGCACCTGTATCTGAAAGGTGAGCGAGCCCGCGTTGGCCGACACGATGTCGCGGTTGGTTGGCTCAGCGATCACACACGCCTCGCCCCCGTGGCCACGTTGCAGCGTTGCGAATGTGCCGAGACCGCCATCCTCTTCGCCGATGACCGTATGGATCGCGAACGGGGACTCGAGTTGAAGCCCTCGCACCGCACGGGCCGCGGCGATGATCGCCACGACGCCGGCCTTCATGTCACAGGCGCCGCGGCCGAACCATCGACCCCCGCGTTCGCGCAGCGTGTAGGGGTCGGCGTCGGCCCAGGTGGCAAGGTCGCCTGGAGGCACGACGTCGACGTGACCGTTGAGAATCAGCGCCGGGTCGCCGGGTCCAGAGACACCGACGACGCCCCAGGCCTCAACCCGTTCGACCTCTTCTCCCGGGTAGTCATCAAGGGTGCGCAGCGCGTTGAGATCGAGTTGCCAATGATCGACATCGAGACCGATTTCAGACAGCTTGTCGGCGCACCATTGCTGGACATCGACCTCGGCATCGCTGCCGCCGACACTGGGAAACGCGATGATCTCCCACATGTCGCGTTCGAGCGCATCCAGATCAATCTTCATTCGGTCCGCCTCCTCATCGCTGCCGCGATGTCATCGATTTCAGAAAGCTCGTGGGTGGCCACGGCGATGACCAAGTTGTACGCCTCGCTGGTGTCATCAAGTTCCAGCGGGCGGCCATTCATCGTCAGGAAAACCGATGTGCAAGCGAAGGCGAGTCTTTTGTTGCCATCGACGAGACCGTGGTTGCCCACAAGTGATTGCAACATAGCGGCGGCCTTCTGGTCGAGCGTTGGGTAGGCGTCCTCGCCGAAGACGGTCGTCCTTGGACGGGCCAATGCTGACTCAATGAGGCCCAGATCGCGAACCTCCGCGGGAGCTCCGGTCACCCTTTCCGCGATCTTGAGCGCTTCCTCGATCGTCAGATACTCCGTCATTCGCCGAGGCGCTTGATGGTCGATTCATAGCGGATCATCGTGTCGTCGAGCGCTGCGCTCACCAGGTCGGCACGCGTCTTGCCGTCCAGATACGCGCGAATTGCGGTCAAGGCCACGTCCTGCATGGACGTGCCCTCGGCATTGGCGCGATCCCGCAGCCTTTTCGCCTCGTCTTCGCTGATCCGCAGTGTCATGGCCATGAGTCGATGGTATCAACAGTGATACCGTTGGACAAGGGTCCGGCTCACTCACCTGCACCGATAGGATTGAGGCCTGATGCTCGACCAACTTCTGACCTTTCCTGCCTTCGCGCTGATCCGCTCACGCGACGCGGACACCGTCACGCTCCTCGGGGGCACGCGAACCGACCTCGAGACGTTGTCGGAGGTGCCCCTCGTCGCGGGAGTCGAGCGCGCGTGGGACCACCTCGTCCTCGTCCCGTATGCCCAGGTCCGTGAGCGTGGCTTCGAAGCGCATCAGGACGGCACGCCGCTGTCGTCGATCGCGATCGAGCACCAACAGGACATCCCGGTCGCCGAACTCCTAGACCTCTTGCCCGATGCCCCGATCGAGTTCGCCGAAAATGGTGGCTTCGACACCTCGGACACGGACTACGCCGCGATGGTCAAGCGCATCATCGAGGACGAAATCGGTCAGGGCGAAGGCGCGAACCTCGTCGTCGGCCGCAACTACCGTGCCAAGGTTTCAGACTGGAATCACGATCGCGCCCTCACCGTTTTTCGTCGCCTCCTCGAACGGGAGCGCGGCGCATTCTGGACCTTCTTCATCTTCACCGGTGACCGCTATCTCATCGGCGCGAGCCCCGAACGCCATGTGAGCGTCGAAGCCGGCCAGGTCCGGATGAACCCGATCAGCGGCACGTTCCGCCTTCGCGGACTGGAAACAAACGCCGAGCGCAAACGTGAACTCCTCAAGTTCCTCCAAGACGAAAAAGAGATTTACGAACTCTTCATGGTCGTCGACGAAGAGCTCAAGATGATGTGCGACATCTGCCACGAGGGCGGCCTCGTCCTCGGCCCATACCTCAAGCCGATGACCCACCTCGTCCACACCGAGTACCTCCTCGCCGGGCGCACCAACCGGGACGTGCGTGAAGTCCTTCGCGACTCGATGTTTGCCGCAACCGTCACCGGCAGCCCGGTCGAAAACGCCTGCCGCCTGATCAAGCAGTATGAGCCGGAGGGTCGCGGCTACTACGCCGCAATCGCTGCCCTCATCGGCCGCGACGATGACGGTTCGCCGATGGCCGACGCACCCATCCTCATCCGCACCGCCGACATCGATCTCGAGGGCAACCTCAAGGTCACCGCTGGTGCGACTCTGGTGCGCGACTCCGATGCGGACTATGAGACGAGCGAAACCTGGGCGAAGGCCTCCGGCATCCTGAGCGCCTTTGGCCTCGTCGACGCGGCCCCGACCCCCATCGAAGGATTCGACGCGTTCACCCGCGAGGACGACGTGCTCATCGCGCTGGGCTCACGCAATCAGCGACTCAGCCAGTTCTGGTTGACCGACCAGTCGGGCGTTCCCCCGGTTGACGAGCTCGTGGGCAAACGAGTCGTCATCGTCGACGGTGAGGACGACTTCGTCAACATGCTGAGCCACCTCTTCGGCGTGCTCGGAATGCATTCAGACATCGTCCGTCACGACTCTGCGGAGCTGCAACGGATGTTGGCCGATGGTGACCTCGTCAACTACGACCTCGTCGTGGTCGGGCCCGGACCGGGCGATCCGCGTGAACTCGATGACCCCAAGATGACTGTCCTCCACTCGGTCGTCGCTGGCCTGCTCGAGTCGAAGCGCCCATTCCTTTCCGTATGTCTGGGACACCAGGTCCTGTCGCACCAGATCGGGCTCGACCTCGTCTTCAAGGACATCGTGTTCCAAGGGACACAGAGCCGTTTGCCGCTGCTTGGGCGCCCCGAAACGGTCGGCTTCTACAACACGTTCGTTGCCCGAGTCCCGGAGTCAGGCCTGCCCGAAGGCGTAACGGTCGAGACCGACCCGGAATCCGGGGACATCCACCTCGTCGCCGGACCGCACTACCGCGCCGTGCAATTCCACGCCGAATCGATCTTGACCCAGAACGGCTACGCGATCATCCGCGAGCTGGTACAACAACTGGT
>JBDSQP010000051.1:0-4143 GCA_039929755.1 Aeromicrobium sp.
GGGTTCCTCGGCCCCAATGGTGCCGGCAAGACCACCCTGCTGCAGGTCGTCGGCGCGGCGATGCACCCGAGTTCCGGCAAGGTCAGAATTCTGGGCGAACGCCTCGGGCGTGTCGACGTTTTCGACCTACGTACGCGCATCGGTCACACGAGCACTGCTGTTGCCGACTCGATCCCGCCATCTGAATCCGTTCGCGATGCCATCGTCTCGGCGGCCTACGCCGTTCTCGGTCGCTGGAACGAGCAGTATGACCCTGAGGACTTTTCGCGCGCCGACCAGATCATGGGCGAACTTCGCATCAACCAACTTGCCGGTCGGACGTTCGGCACGTTGAGCGAGGGCGAACGCAAACGTGTCCTCATCGCCCGTGCGTTGATGACCGACCCCGAGTTGCTGTTGCTCGACGAACCCGGTGGCGGCCTCGACCTCGGCGCACGCGAAGACCTCCTGCTGAGCCTGGAAGTCCTCGCGGGCGCACCTGAGGCTCCGGTTCTCGTGATGGTTTCCCACCATGTCGAGGAAATCCCGCTCGGCTTCACGCACGTGTTGATGATGCGCGATGGACAGATCGTCGCGTCCGGGCCGATTGAGAAGATTCTTACCGGCGATAACCTCGGCAACGCCTTCGGCATGCGGCTAGATTTGACCGAAGTGGACGGCCGTTATTCCGCACGTCGTGCGGCATACGGTCACCGGGCATCCGGAACTGCATGAGGAGCGGGGCAGCACGATGAACGATCTGGGCAATTGGATCAGCGACAACCCATGGGCCGCCTGGATCGGTGCGGCCATCATCTTGTCCATCGTCGAATTGCTTAGCCTTGACCTTGTGTTGCTCATGTTTGGATTCGGCGCCCTTGCCGCTGCCTTGGTCGCGGGTCTGGGTGCGCCGGTATGGGTCGCCGTCCTTGTGTTCGCTGTCACCTCGATCGCGTTGCTGTTCTTCGCACGACCGTCGATCGTGGCCAAGCTCCATGACGGTCCGACCCTCCAGTCGGGTCATCAGGCTCTCGTCGGCCGTACCGGTGTTGTCGTGGAAACAGTTGACTGGCAGGGCGGACGCATACAGCTCGCCAGCGAGAACTGGTCGGCTCGAACCGCGAGCCAATCCGAAAGCTTTGAGGCGGGCACAGACGTGCTTGTCACGCAGATCGACGGTGCAACTGCCGTTGTCACAGGGAAGGCAAGTTCATAATGCCCACAGCTTCAATCTTCCTGCTCCTGATCGTGATCCTTGCGATCGTCGTCGTGAGCATGACGGTCAAGATCGTGCCTCAGGCCCGGACAGGCATCGTTGAGCGCTTCGGCAAATATCGCGCGACCCTTCCTGCGGGGCTCAATATCGTCATGCCATTCGTCGACAAAGTTCGCTACATGATCGATCTGCGCGAGCAGGTTGTCTCGTTTCCGCCTCAGCCGGTCATCACCGAGGACAACCTGGTGGTTTCGATCGACACCGTCATCTATTTCCAGGTCACTGATGGCGTCGCCGCAACATACGAAATTGCCAACTACATTCAGGCGATCGAGCAACTGACGATGACGACGCTCCGTAACATCATCGGCGGTATGACCCTCGAGCATGCCCTGACAAGCCGCGACCAGATCAACACGGCGCTGCGCGGTGAGCTCGATGGCGCGACCGGCAAGTGGGGCATCCGTGTCAACCGCGTCGAGCTCAAGGGCATCGATCCGCCGCCTTCCATCAAGGACGCGATGGAAAAGCAGATGCGCGCCGACCGTGACAAGCGTGCCGTCATCCTGACCGCTGAGGGTGAGCGTCAGTCCTCGATCCTTCGGGCCGAGGGCGCGAAGCAGTCCTCAATCCTGACTGCCGAGGGCGAACGCCAGGCTGCGATCCTTCGCGCGCAGGCTGATCGACAGGCAGCGATCCTCCGTGCGCAAGGCGAAGGACAAGCCATCCAAACCGTGTTCCAGGCCATCCATGACGGCAACGCGGACCAGAAGCTGTTGGCCTACCAATACCTCCAGATGCTGCCGAAGATCGCGGCCGGCGACAACACCACGATGTGGATCATCCCGGCCGAGTTGACCAAGGCTATGGAGAGCATCGGCGGAACGATCGGCAAGATCCCCCTCGACGGCGGTGGCAGCAAGACCCGCGTCGACCTCAACGAACCAGTCATCGACGACATGCCGGATGAGGCCGACACGCAGAAGGCGGTCGAGGCTGCGCTCGAAGCAGCCAAGGCGGCTTCGACGGCCGTCGGAAACTCGGGTTCGACACCAGTTGACTCGCCGCCTGCCTCGACTGAAGAACCGCCCGCGCCGCCCGCCTAATTTTTGGGACGGCTCAGTGCTTGATCGGCTCAGTGCTTGATCGGGTCAATGCTTGATCGGGTCAGTGCTGATAGGTGCCGTGGATGATGGCGCGACCGAGGGTCTTGAACGCCAGGTTGAATCCGACGACGGCGGGGCTGGCGCTCGAATCGACGCCCAACTCTTCCCGGTCGACAGCATGCACGACGAAAAAGTAGCGATGCACCTGGTCGCCGGCCGGGGGAGCGCAGCCCATGTATCCGAGCCCTCCGCCGTCATTGCGCACGTGGAAAGCCTTGCCCGGGAGGGCGGCGCCTTCCGCGCCCGCGCCCGCGGCAAGCGAAGTCACCTCGGCAGGCACATCGACGAGCACCCAATGCCAGAATCCCGAAACGGTCGGCGCGTCCGGGTCGAAGCACGTGACCACGAAACTCTTGGTTCCGTCTGGAGCGCCGGTCCAAGAAAGCTGGGGCGACGTGTTGCCGAACTCATTGACTTGTTCGTTCCTGACCGGCTGACCGTCGGCGACGTCGTCGCTGGTCACCGTAAATGAAGGGACCGCGGGAAGCAGATCGTAGGGATTGGGGGACACAGGGCGATCAAGACTCATGGCTTTAGGCTAGCCGGGTGGCCCAGATGATTGAAGTGTCCGACGCGCAGGATCCGCGCCTTCGTGACTACGTTGATCTGCGCGACGTGAATATGCGCAAACTTCTCGAGACCGAGCGGGGCATCTTCCTCGCTGAGGGCGAGAAGGTCGTCCGCCGCGCGATCGAATCGGGCAACATCGCGCGTTCCTTTCTGATGTCTCCACGGTGGCTTGCGCCGCTGAAGGACCTGCTCGACGAAACTGACGCAGAGTGCTTCGTACTCAGTGACGAGGCAATCGAGGCGTTAACCGGCTTTCACGTTCACCGTGGTGCGCTGGCTTCGCTGGATCGCCCGGATCTCCCTTCGCCGTCGACTGTGCTGTCCAATGCCAGGCGCATCGTCGTCCTCGAGGACCTGATGGACCACACCAACGTTGGCAGCGCCTTCCGGGCCGTCGCGGCGCTCGGCTTCGACGCCATTCTCCTCTCGCCACGCTGCGCCGACCCGCTCTACAGGCGGGCGATCAAGGTCTCGATGGGTTCGGTCTTCTGGTTGCCGTATGCACGAATCGACGACTGGTATTCCGCTCCTGAACTGTTGAAGGACGCCGGATTTACGACCTTCGCCATGACATTGTCCAAAGATTCGATTGACCTTCGCGAGGTTCCGCGCGACGCCGACAAAGTCGCGCTGATCGTAGGTTCAGAAGGTCATGGTTTGAGCGAGCGATGGACATCTGGTTCGGACCATCGGGTGAAGATCCCTATGGCACCGGAAATCGATTCACTCAACGTCGCTGCCTCGGTGGCTGTCGCCTGCTGGGAATTAAGCCGATGAACACCCCGCATAGACTCATCGCATGATTCCTCTATGGCTGTGGACGGCATTCGCCGGACTTGCGATCGGCATGATCTACGCCTGGCGGGAGAATCGAAACCTCAAGAGGCGCCCGCTCGTCGCCAAGCGATTGACAGAGGGCGCTGTCGAGGAAATCACTGCATTGCTGGCCGAGGGCAATAAGGTTCGTGCCATCAAACTGTTGCGAGTGAATACCGGCATCACGTTGCTGGATGCCAAGAACCGTGTCGATGACTGGCGCCCCGACGAGGAATACGAAGCCACCGGCTAGCCATCCGGTCAAAGACAAACCGACGGTCAGGCCGTTTCGCGCACCGACGGTATGGCGTTCGCGGGCCAGTCCTCGGGGTAGTCCTCGGTGATTTGTTTGTGCTGCTTGTAGAGCTTCTTGCGTGCTCGGTCGGGGACTCGATC
>JBDSQP010000052.1:0-3495 GCA_039929755.1 Aeromicrobium sp.
ACCGCTTGACCTCGGCGATGACGGACACCCCATCGGCACGGAATGCCGGCATGGGGTCGAGTGCAGGATCCTGTTTTGCGGCCTGCGCCTTGAGATCATCGATCGTTGTGGTGGCCATGCGTGTCTGGAGGTCTTCGGCCACGCCGGCAAGAATTTCATCGAGTACGGACATGAGACCTCCCCTGTTGACTCCGCTGAACTTAAATCAAGAGTAGACCCGCCATCGTCCTCCCAAATGCGGGGTCCGTATCTGCCGTCCTCGTCGCCTACCGGCTCGGGTTGTTGCGAGGATAGGCTCCGATCAACCCATACGTCAGGAATTGCATGAGCGACCAGTCGGATCCCTCCGATATCGACCCGGCTCCATTGCCACGGCCGCTGCCCCCGTTCGAGCCCTCCGAAGTGGCCGAAGAACCCGCAGCGGCGGCCGAGCCGGAGAGAGTAAACCGCAAGGCCATCTGGTCGTTCGTGATCGGGCTCCTACTCTTCATACCCGTCGTCGCGGTCGGACTTCTGGGAATCATCGCCATCACCTCCGGCATCCATGCACGCCGAGAGATCGTTGCGTCCAAGGGATATGAAAGCGGCGATCGCCTCGCTCTCGCCGGGATCGTGCTCGGCTCACTTTCTCTCATCAAAGTCGTCGTGATCACCTACGTGACCTACTGAGGTCCAAGTGTCCATAGACTCTCTAAACGGCGCGATTGGGGTTCTCGCTGCTCGATCGCCAATAGAGTGGCGACCATGACCTCAAACGTGCCACCTCCCTATCCTGGCGAGAACAACCCGACGAACGGACTCCCAAGTTATGGGTCGGTTGCGCCGCCCGGGGGTTCCTATCCGCCACCGCCGAGTGGCGGTTACCAGCCCCAGGCCCCCAGCGGAGTGCCCGAGACCAACAAAACGGCTCTGTGGTCGATGATTGCCGGAATCGCTTCGATTCCTCTGCTATGCCTTTGTGGAATCGGGTTCTTCGGCGGAATAACCGCTTTGGCGCTGGGAATCGTGTCGAAGGGCCAGATCAAGAAATCACAGGGTATGCAGACAGGCAACGGGCAGGCCCTCGCTGGGATAATTCTCGGTGCCGTTGCGATCGCCTTGACTATCATCTACGTGATCGGGATTTTCGCCCTGGGCTTCGCGGGCTCGTTCCCCAGCTCGGACTACAGCAACTACTGAGCCGACTGGCGCGATCAGGGCGCGAGCCATCTGCCCCATGGCGTGTTGCGTACAACTCCGAACGCGAACATCAACACCAGGACGGCGACGCCCGCCCGGGGGCTCAACACGATCATGCGCATTTCCTCGCCGCGCCACCGATGCGGAATCCATCGCACGAATGCCACTACCAGTACGACGGCGAGCGCGACGGCCAGGATGTTGCTAGAGACCGCCGCCCCGAAATCGAACCGGGTCAAGTCGTTGATCGCGCGCAAGCCGCCACAGCCGGGACATGGTCGACCAGTGATCAGCAGGAACGGGCAGTAGCCATAGGCGCCCCCGCTGTGCGGGTCATGAAAATGTAGGAGCCCCGCACCAGCGAGGCCGACGGCCCCTACCAGTGCAGGACGAGTCATGGTCGACCCGGTGGCGCTCATTTTTTGAGCACTACCGATCCGACAACTTTGTCGTGCAGGGCCTGACTCGTGTCATCGCTCAGCGGCCAAAGGACATCGAGAAGGCCGAGACGGGAGATCGAATTGAATACAACCGCCATCAACCAACGCAGGAATCCGGCCCCACCGCCAAGGAAGGCCCCCGAATCTCCGCGCACAGTTGAAATCCCGACAATCTGCCTGCCAAAGCTTTGGCGCTTTGATCCCATGCGTATCCCCCGATTCCAGAGATCGAATCCAAAAGAGAAGAGCGCAGAAACTACGAGGATGGGGACACCGACCGCGCTCACGCCCCCGGTGATGTTGCCGTGACTGTCGGTTTGCGCATCCTTGAACGCGAGGATAAGTCCTGCGACAAGCGGGATTAGAATCACGGCCATAGCAATCGAGCCGTCAAGAAGTTGTGCTCCGAAGCGTGCCCACCAACTTGCATATGGAACCGTCCGGCCGCTTGGTCCGACCGCGTAACCAGCCAGCGGCGAGCCGTAACCATGCGGCACTGCGCAGCCCGGCGACCTGACGGGCGGCTGCTCGCCGTGATCGGGTAACTCGGATAATGCGGAGGACTCTGATTGCTCATGCGTAGGCCTTCATGCGGTTGTCCGAACGGGCTAGTGCGACGACCGATCGACGCCGAGCCCGGCCGATGCCATGACGCGACCGATGACGCCGGCAAAGAGCGTCACGGCGCACCCGACGGTAAAGAGAACCCAGTGGGGGTTAGGGACCAGGGCGACACCGGCAAGCGTGATTCCGGCGAGGCAAACGAGGACTGCGGTCCATGCGGCCGGTGAAGATCCGTGCGACATACCTGAAATCTCCTAAGCAGTTGAATTAACGAAAGTCAGCCTACTGTGTGGGGTCCCGGCCGTCGTCCAAAGCCTTCCAGATGTCGGCTTCGGTCTCCGGATCGAAAGTCGACGTATGCGCCTTGGGTGCATCGTACTTGCGTCCCATTGTCGGCCAAAGTGCGCCGAAGCGCGTGATGACCAGACCGACGAGGGCAGAGGCAAGGAACGCGGAAAGGGCGACCCAGCGCCACACGCTGTGCCCCACCGACCCCGGTGTATTGGTGCCGATAAAGGCCGGCGAATCATGAATCGCGGCGGTGACAGCGTCGTCGATCGAGCCGCCGGCACGGGCGATGGCGACAATGGCGATTGCCGCAACAACGGTGATCAGGATGCCAACGGCGCGGCGAACGCGGATTGAGGCAGCGAGAACGGCAAGCGCGGCGGTCACGATCACCAGCGCTAGAGCAGGTATGAGAGCAACAGCATCGGCCCCTGATACGTCGATCGGTGCGCTCGGGACGCCATCGGCTGTGACCGAGGCGTGGGCCCACGACCTCGAGGATGCGAAAAACGCAATGCCTCCTGCTGCCAAGGCCGCAAGCACGCTCGGCCCGTAGAGCCTGCGCGCGTTCACAGTGCCCGCCAACTCAAAGCAGAGTGTCCGCGTCGAAACAGGTCCGGTCTCCGGTGTGGCACGCAGGTCCGGTCTGGTCGACGATCACCAGGAGCGTGTCGCCATCACAATCGAGGCGAACTTCGCGGACGTCCTGGAAATTGCCCGAGGTCTCGCCCTTGACCCAATAGGCCTGGCGACTGCGGCTCCAAAAGGTTCCACGACCAGTGGTCAGGGTGCGATGCAACGCCTCTTCATCCATCCAACCCAGCATCAGGACGTCTTTGCTTTCGGCGTCCTGTATGACGGCAGGGATGAGTCCCTGCGCGTCGCGTTTGAGCCGCGAGGCAATGGCGGGATCGAGTTCGCTCACAGGTTTAGTCTCTCAGGTTGCTCAACGTTGGAGATCGATGGACAGGTGGGATTGCGCCACCCAACTGGCGTGCAGGCGGGCATACACCCCTTCGACGGC
>JBDSQP010000053.1:0-2159 GCA_039929755.1 Aeromicrobium sp.
TACCTCGCCGATCGACGTCGCTTCGTTGAGGGCCGACATCACAATCGCGATGAAGGGCTCCTCGTTCTGATCGGTAGCGCCAAGGGTCACTGCAACAGCAGCGGCACGATCTGCCGAGGAAAGCTTCTGCTGTTGAGCTCGACCCCATGACCGCTTGAACTGATCCGCGGCGACAATCGCGCCGGCCAAACAGGCAAGGTTGGTCCACCGGCCCATCAGACGAGGCTGCCCTCGAACCAGGCGATCGTGTGGTCAAGTCCTTCGCTCAGAGACATCTTCGGCTCGAAACCGAAGAGTGACCGGGCCGCAGAAATGTCGGCACTGTTGCGCATCACATCGCCGACTCGCTCGGGTTCGTGATTTACGACGGTGTCGCCGAAGCGCTCAGCGATCTCTTTGGCGACGTCGAGGATGCGTGTCTCGATACCGGATCCGAGATGTACAACCACTCCCTTAGCCCCGCTCGTCATGGCACCGACAATCCCTCTGCAAATGTCATCGACATAGATGAAGTCTCGGGTCTGCCCGCCGTCTCCAAAGATGACGATCGGTCCACCGTCCCTGGCCGCCTTGCAGAATGCCGCGACGGCCGAGCCCTTGTGATAACTGTGTGGCCCGTAGACGTTGGTGAATCGCAATGCGATCGTCGGTAGGCCGTAGCTCCCCGCGAAGGCCGAGCAGTAAGCCTCACCCGCCAACTTCGAGGCACCGTACGGAGACTTGGGCCGCGGCACGATTCCTTCGTGGGCCGGCGGCGTGATGTCTCCAAGCGGCGCGTTAGACGAAGCAAAAACAAATCCCGCCACCCCTGCTTCGCGGGCGGCGATCAAGGCGTTCAAGGTGCCACGCACGTTGAGTTCGCAATCCCTAAGGGGATCGGCAACCGACGCCGGGACGCCCGCCTGTGCCGCGAGGTGAACTACGTACTGACACCCCTGCGTGGCTGCCACGAAACTGGGAAGGTCGAGGATGTCGCCCTCGACGATCTCGTCGTAGCCTGCCTGCTCGGCATCGCCGCGTCGACCAGTGCTGAAGTTGTCGTAACAGCGCGTCCGGAAGCCTTCTGCCGCGAGGACACGTGCCAGATTGACCCCGATAAACCCGGCGCCGCCACTGACCAGGACCCGCGTACCGATCACTTCTTCCACGCGGTGCGCGGGGCAATCGCACCGAGGATGGCTCGGTCCTTGTATTTGATCAATGTCTGCAACGTGGCAGACACCAATTCATCCGACAGGAACGTCGGCTTGAGACCGAGATCGATCAACTTGGTGTGAGCCGGGTTGTAGTAGTGCTCAGCCGCTTCCGTGCGAGGGTTTTCCACCTCGCCAATGTCGACCTGAAGGCCGATTTCAATGGCGGCCTTCTGGACCCCTTCGGCAAGTTCGCGGACGGAGAAGGATTCGGTGAACTGGTTATAGACCCGCATCTCGCCGCGTTCGGCCGGGCTGTTTGCTGCCAGTTCGACGCAAGCAAGCGTGTCGCGAATGTTCAGGAAACCACGAGTTTGGCTGCCCTTGCCGTAAACGGTCAGGGGGTGTCCGATAACGGCCTGAAGGCAGAAGCGATTGAGAACTGTGCCGAACTGCTCGTCGTAGTCAAAGCGTGTCATCAGACGCTCGTCGAGCAGGGTCTCGTCCGTGTGAACGCCATACACGACGCCTTGGTTGAGGTCAGTGGCACGCAATCCGTAGACCCGAGCGGCAAAATGGATGTTGGTCGAGTCGGCGACCTTTGATGCGTGGTACCAGCTGTGCGGCATCTTCGGGAACGGCAGCGTGTCCTTGCGACCGTTGTGCTCGATCTCGATGAAGCCCTCTTCGATGTCGATATTGGGACACCCGTACTCGCCCATCGTGCCCAGCTTTATCAGGTGACAATCCGGGTTGTTTTCGACGATCGCGAAGATCACGTTGAGATTGTTCTCGATGTTGTTCATCTGGGTGAAAACAGCGTGTTGGCGATCAACCATCGAGTATGGTGCCGACGGGATCTGCCCGTAGTGCACGACGGCTTCCGGGCGAAAACTTTTGAACAGGGAATCCAGCGGTGCGAAGTCGCACAGGTCGAACGTATGGGCTTCGATCGTGTGTCCAGACACTTCTTTCCAAGCGTCGACCCGTTGCTCGAGATCGAGGACCGGTATCAGGCTGTCGCTC
>JBDSQP010000054.1:0-1710 GCA_039929755.1 Aeromicrobium sp.
GTGTGGGAGTCGAACCCACACGCCCTTTCGGACAATGGTGTTTGAGACCATCGCGTCTACCATTCCGCCAACCCGGCAGCACTCGGTGCCGGATAACCTTCTCATGTGACTGATCAGAAGCCTTCATCGGCCCTGCCCCAAAACGCACCGATATCGGCGACACTTCGTGTGCTCATCGCAGAGGACGAGGCATTGATCCGACTGGACCTTGCCGAGATGCTGGCCGAGGAAGGCTACGACGTTGTTGCGCAGGCCGCAGACGGCGAGCAAGCCGTTGCCCTGGCCATGGAGCATCGTCCCGACCTCGTGGTGATGGACGTCAAGATGCCCAAGCTCGACGGCATCGCGGCCGCATCACAGATCGCCGCAGCGCGCATTGCGCCTGTAGTCATGCTGACGGCGTTCAGCCAACGCGAGTTGGTCGACCGGGCACGAGAAGCCGGAGCGATGGCCTATCTCGTCAAACCGTTCTCCAAGTCCGATCTTGTTCCCGCCATCGAGATGGCCCGCAGCCGGTTTGCCGAAATTGCCCACCTCGAAACCGAGGTTGCCGACCTGACGGAGCAACTGGCGACCCGCAAGGCGGTCGAGCGGGCGAAATCGATTCTCCAGGACGCCCTTGGCATCAGCGAACCGGAGGCCTTTCGCTGGATTCAGAAGACCGCGATGGACCTTCGGTTGTCGATGCAGCAGGTCGCGGAAGGCGTCATCGAAAAAGGTCCGATGTTGGGACAAAGGGCGGCTGGCGCCGAGTAGAAATGCTGTTGGTTACAAATTGACTACGATCCCGGCTTTTGTGTGATCTGTAACCAATCTGACCCAATTCCCGGCTAGTTTCAGTCGTACATGTTCCTTGGCGATTGCCACGGACGGTTTCAATGACTAAATCCGGAGGATTGATGAAGCGCAGTACGAAAATAATTCGTGTTGGTGCCGTCGTCGCCGCTAGCGCCTTGGTGCTTGCCGCGTGTGGCAGCAGCGACTCGGGTACCAAGAAAAAGGCAGACTCCGTACCTAAGGGTGACGGTGTTCTGACCGTGGGAACGTTGTTGCCTTCGACGGGCGACCTCGCGTTCCTCGGCCCCCCGGAATTCGCGGGCGTTGACCTTGCGGTCAAGGACATCAATGCCGCCGGTGGCGTACTCGGAAAGCCTGTCGCTCAGTCCAAGGCTGACTCCGGGGACGGCACACCGAAGATTGCTCCCGGTTCAGTGGACAAGCTCCTCTCGGCTAAGTCCGACGTCATCGTCGGTGCCGCCTCCTCGAGCGTTTCGCTGAGCGTCATCGACAAGATCACCTCGGCCGGTGTCGTCGAATTCTCGCCGGCCAACACGTCGACGGCTTTCGACACCTACAACGATCACGGCCTGTACTTCCGTACAGCTCCTTCTGACGTGCTTCAGGGCAACGTACTCGGCAACCTCGTCCTCCAGGACGGCGCCAAGAACGTCGCGATCATCGCGCGTCAGGAAGCCTATGGTGAAGCCCTCGCGAACAACGTGGACAAGACGATCAAGGACCAGGGCGGCACAGTAGCCACCAAGATCCTCTACAGCGTCGATGCCACGTCCTACACGACGGAAATCACCAAGCTCAAGGAAGCCAAGCCTGACGCGGTCGTCCTGATCGCGTTCAACGAGACCACCAAGATCATCCCCGGTCTCGAAGCTGCCGGCATCGGCCCCAAGGATGTCAAGACCTACTTCGTCG
>JBDSQP010000055.1:0-2904 GCA_039929755.1 Aeromicrobium sp.
GTGCCTCGTCGTTGAGCGCAACAACGGCGGAAGGTTTGTCGCCGGCAGTGCCGATCACCACAACGACGGCTGGACGACCCTTGAGCCGACCACGGATGTCGAGCGCGAGCGTACGGACGTCGCCGCCACCTGCACCTTCGGCACGATGCGCGACATAAGCCACTCCCCCGATGTCCTTGGCGGCGGCAGCGACGTCTGCGGCGGCACCCACGAGTTGTTTGGCCTTGATCCGTTCGAGCTCCTTTTCGGCTGACCGGAGGCGCTCGAGAACTTCGCGGACACGTACCGGCACATCGTCATGCTGGGTCTTGAGGATTTCGGTCAGTTGCTGGACAAGGTCGCGCTCGCGGGCCAAATAGGAAAAACCTTCGATGCCCACGAGGGCTTCGACTCGTCGGTTGCCAGATCCGACTGATCCGTCGGACGTGACAACGACCGTCCCAATCTGCGAGGAACGCTGGACATGTGTGCCGCCACAGAGTTCGCGCGACCAGGGTCCACCGATCTCGATGACCCGAACGTCCTCACCGTATGTCTCACCGAACAGGGCGAGAGCACCGATCTCCCGAGCCTTCTCCAAGGACATGATGTCGGCTGAGACCTGGAGGTCCGCGCGAAGCGCACGGTTGGCCGCAGTCTCGACGTCTTGCAGTTGAGTCGGCGACAAAGCGCTGTTCCAGCCAAAGTCGAGGCGGAGGTATCCGGGCCGGTTGTAGGAACCTGCTTGTAGGGCTGTCGGGCCGAGGATTTCGCGAAGTGCAGCGTGGACCACGTGAGTGCCTGAGTGTGCCTGACATGCACCAAGCCGCCATTGAGGATCGACCTGGGCCTCGAGGGCCGCTGTTTCCGTGAGTGCACCTTCGAGAACCCGAATCTGGTGGACGACGAGCCCGCGAACAGGGCGCTGCACGTCGAGCACCTCGGCGCGACCGCCGTCCCAGATCAGGTGGCCGGCGTCGGCATTCTGACCTCCGGACTCGGCATAGAACGGGGTGCGGTCGAGGATGACTTCGGCTACCTGTCCCTCGGTGATTTCGGACGCGGTTTCGGCGTCGACGAGCAGCCGTTTGACCGAGGATTCAGTGTTCAAGGTCGTGTAGGCGAGCCACTCAGTGGGGCCGAAAGCATCCAATGCCGATCGGTAGATTGCCGTGTCGGCGTGCTGGCCCTTCTTGGACTTGGCATCGGTCTTGGCGCGAGTGCGCTGCTCGGCCATCAACGCGCGGAATCCCGCTTCGTCTACGTCGAGGCCTTGCTCGCTCGCCATTTCCAGCGTGAGGTCGATCGGGAACCCATATGTGTCGTGGAGTTGGAAGGCGGCGTCGCCCTCCAACAAGGTCTTGCCCGACTTCTTGATGCTCGCAGCGGCGACGTCAAAGATCTGGGTGCCCTTGACGAGCGTCTGACGGAATGCGTCTTCTTCCGCGTAGGCGATGCCCGAAATGCGGGCAAAGTCGGGTTCGAGTTCGGGGTATGAAGCCTTCATTTTGTCGAGGGTGACCGGCAGCAGCTCTGGCAGGGCCGGGTCCTCGTAGCCGAGGAGGCGCATCGAACGAACGGCCCGGCGGAGCAAGCGGCGCAGGACATAGCCGCGCGCTTCGTTGCCCGGTGTAACACCGTCGCCGATGAGCATCAGTGCACTGCGGACGTGGTCGGCGACGACGCGGAACCGGATGTCGTCCTCGTGGTTGGATCCATAGCGCCGACCCGAAAGGGCCGAAGCCTTCTCGATGACGGGGAACACCTCGTCGATCTCGTAGAGGTTGTCCTTGCCCTGCAGCAGGTAGGCAACTCGCTCCAGTCCCATGCCCGTGTCGATGTTCTGGGCAGGCAATGGTCCGGCAATGTCGAAATCGGACTTGCTGCGGACAGCGCTGAGTTCCTCTTGCATGAACACGAGGTTCCAGAACTCGAGGTAGCGATCGCCGGCGTCCCAATCGCGATCGGCGCCGAACTCGGGACCGCGGTCGATCAGGATTTCCGAGCAGGGACCCCCGGGGCCGGGCACCCCCATCGACCAGTAGTTCTCGCTCTTGCCGAGGCGAACGATCCGGTCATCGGACAGGCCGGTGATCTTTTTCCAGAGCTCGACTGCCTCGGGGTCATCTTCGTAAACACTCGGGTAGAGCTTGGACTCGTCGATGCCGTATCCGCCGTCTGCCTGACTCCTGGTGACGAGCTCCCAGGCGAGTTCGATCGCGCCCTCTTTGAAGTAGTCACCGAAGGAGAAGTTGCCACACATCTGAAAAAAAGTACCGTGGCGCGTCGTCTTGCCGACTTCTTCGATGTCGAGCGTGCGCACGCACTTCTGAACACTCGCCGCACGATTGAACGGGGGTGTCTCCTGGCCTAGGAAATAGGGCTTGAACGGCACCATTCCAGCGTTGACGAACAGCAAATTGGGGTCGTCGAGCAACAGCGGAGCCGATGGCACGACCGTATGGCCGTTGGCTTCGAAGTGTGCGAGAAAACGCCTGCGAACTTCCGCAGTGTCCATCAGTGCTGTTCCTTTGGTCTGAGTTGGAGGGGTAGGGCGAGGTCATGGGCGATCTGACGTTCGCGGGCTGTCATGCCGTGGTGCATTTCGCTGTTGAACGCCCGCCACCCGACACCGAACGCGCTGACCTGGTCGACGAGTCCCGCAGGTGACAAGCGATACGCCGCGCGTTTGGCCTTGACTGAGGCATAAAGGGTGGCCGCAGAACCCGCCGCAAACCACATAAGTCTCGGCTTCATGACTCGATCGCTTCGTGCCGGACTGGTGGCAGTTCGCCGAGCCACGCTTCGCTGGTGATCGTGCGGCGGTCGATCGCCTGCGAAGGGATCGGCTGCTCACGACGCGCGGCCAGCTTTGCGGCCCGTTTGCGTTGACGGCGACGACTTTGGAATTCGCGACGCATCATC
>JBDSQP010000056.1:0-3763 GCA_039929755.1 Aeromicrobium sp.
CCGTACACAGCCTGCAGAGAGGTGGTGGGGAGCTCCTGGGCGACGAGTTTGAAGACTGTGTCAGCGTCGGAGTGCGGTCGGCCGGCGAGTGCCGCCAGAACCGCAACTCGCGGGGAAGTGACCTTGAGACCGGCGCCTTGGATCTGCGCGCGAAGTTCGACCGGGTCGGCCGTGGCGAACGAAGCGGAGCTCATACGCCGACACTATCCGTTAATTTGAATTATTCAAATTAACTTTCGGTGTCGAATTGAAGAACTGTTGGGCTGTCAGCCCTTGTCACCGGTCAACGTGGAGTAGGAAAGGCCGGCGATCAGGCCGCCGATGATCGGCGCCACGATGAACAGCCAAACCTGCTGAAGCGAATCGCCGCCGGCGATTACAGCGGTGGCGATCGAGCGTGCCGGGTTGACCGACGTGTTGTCGATCGGAATCGTCGCGAGGTGGATGACGGTCAGGGCGAGGCCGATGGCGATGCCGGCGAAACCGGGGACGGCATTCTTGGACGTCGCACCGAGGATGACAAGAACGAAGAGGGCTGTGAACAGGATTTCGGTGATGGCGACCGAGAGTAGCGAGTAGCCGCCGATGACGTCGCCCCAACCGTTGGAGCCGCCGGCGAACGAGACCTTGCGGCTGAAACCGTCCTGGCCGGCCCCGATCGCAAAGATGCCGAGGGCGCCGACGAAACCGCCGACGACCTGGGCCGCGACATAGGCGGGAACCTCGCTCCAGCCGAACCTCTTGCCTGCGGCGAGGCCGACAGTCACGGCAGGATTGAAATGGCCGCCGGAGATATGACCGACGGCGTAAATCATGGTGAGGACGGTCAGGCCGACGGCGATCGCGACGCCCATGGCGCCGATGGTCTTGCCTGCGAGGATCGCGCTGCCGATGCCGGCGAAGACGAGAAAGAACGTTCCGAGGGCCTCGGCGCCGAGCTTGCCCGACGAGGTGGGAGTAGTCATGATCTTCTCCTAGTCACTGCGGCCCCGACGGCCGGTGGTCATTTAAAATACTAGGGCTGAGAGCCCGCGGGCCCGCGGCTTTCAGGGAATGATCTGGCCTGTGATCGTGCACCATTTGAGCCCTGTCCTGCCATAAATCGAGTAGCCCACCGACTTTCCGTTCGAGTTGTTTGTCACGACGCCGTGCATTGAAATGAACTTTGAGCCACTCACCGAATGGCTGAAACTATATCGACTTGAAGATTCAAACAACTGGCTATGGTTGACAGCGGCATAACCCGCGAAGGCGATAGTTCCGCCGTGGATGGGGCTGATTCCCACAGTCACCGAATTCGCTGTGCAGCGGGCGTAGAAATAAAGGTCATCGGGGTAAAAGACAGACACGGGATCTGAGAGGATGATCGACCGTCCTTGGTTGTGGTTATTGTCGGTGAAGTTGATGTCCACGGCTCCCGGGCCCTGCGGACCCTGTGGTCCGGTCGCACCTTTGGCGCCTGTTTCGCCCTTGACATTGATCGTGGTGGCGGTCGACGATGCGGGGCATTTGCTCGCCGAGTCGGCGCCTCGCACGAATCCTTTGGAAGTCTTGCAGACCTGCACCGTGGAGCTGGGCGCAGCGACCGCGGCGACGATGGTGCCACCAAGGATGAGCCCGAAAATGGCTCCAAAGCCGGCAATGGTTGGGGAACGGAATTTTTTCATGACCAAAACTATGCTCCCGAAAATCAGGCACAGCAGCCAAAATCGAAATATTCGTCCACGACGAATTCCCTTATGCGGCGGGGTTCACGTGCCGGTTCCGGGATGCGAGACTTGGGGCCGTACCCAAGTCAGGTATCTTGACGTCAAGCAATATTTCAGGCATCCGTAATCATTTGAGGGAGTCGCCGAACCCATGGCCAAGATCATTTACACCCACACCGACGAAGCGCCGTTGCTGGCCACCTACTCCTTCCTGCCCGTCATCGAGGCGTATGCCTCGACCGCCGGTGTGGAAGTCGAGACCCGTGACATCTCGCTGGCAGGACGCATCATTTCGCTCTTTGGGGACTACCTCACCCCAGATCAGCAGATCGCCGACGCCCTGGCCGAACTGGGCGAAATGGTCAAGACGCCCGAAGCCAACATCATCAAATTGCCCAACATCAGCGCGGCCATCCCGCAGCTGAAGTCGGCGATCGCCGAGCTCCAGAGCCAGGGTTACGCGTTGCCGGACTACCCCGACTCGCCCTCCACAGATGAGGAGAAGGACGTCCGGGCCCGCTACGACAAGGTCAAGGGAAGCGCGGTAAACCCCGTTCTTCGCGAAGGCAACTCCGATCGACGTGCACCCGCCTCGGTCAAGAACTACGCTCGCGCGCATCCGCATTCGATGGGGGCATGGAGCCCGCAGTCAAAGACCAATGTCGCCACCATGAGTGCCGATGATTTCCGCGACAACGAGAAGTCCGTTGTGCTTCCGGCCGACGACACCTTGAAGATCCAGTTCGTCGCCGATGATGGCGCCGTCACGGTGTTGAAGGAATCCCTGCCCGTTCTGGCCGATGAGGTCGTTGACGGCACTGTCATGCGTGCCGCTGCTCTCGATGAGTTCCTCCAGGCCCAGATCGCCCGTGCCCAAGATGAGGGCGTCCTCTTCTCAGTTCACCTGAAGGCCACGATGATGAAGGTCTCCGATCCGATCATCTTCGGCCACGTGGTCAAGGCATTCCTTCCCGACGTCTTTGCCACGTATGGCGATCAGCTCGCCGCGGCCGGACTGAGCCCGAGCAACGGCCTCGGCTCGATCCTCGACGGCCTGACCGAGTTGCCCAATGGTGACGAAATCAGGGCCGCGATCGACAAGGGCCTCGCCGACGGGCCGGCCCTGGCCATGGTCAACTCGGACAAGGGCATCACCAACCTGCACGTCCCGAGCGACGTCATCGTGGACGCCTCGATGCCAGCCATGATCCGCACTTCGGGACATATGTGGGGCGCGGACGGCGACGAGGGCGACACCTTGGCGGTTATCCCTGACAGCAGCTACGCCGGGGTCTATCAGACCGTCATCGACGACTGTCGTGCCAACGGAGCTTTCGATCCGACGACGATGGGCTCGGTTCCCAATGTGGGCCTCATGGCTCAGGCCGCCGAGGAATACGGCAGCCACGACAAGACCTTCGAGATCGCCGGCCATGGCAGTGTCCAGGTCATCAACAGGGCCGGCGACGTGCTCATCGAGCACCAGGTTGCACCGGGAGACATCTGGCGCGCTTGCCAGACCAAGGACGTACCGATTCGCGACTGGGTCAAGCTCGCCGTCACTCGCGCCCGCGCCTCGCAGACACCCGCGATCTTCTGGCTCGATCCGACGCGCGCCCACGACACGGTCATCGCAGCCAAGGTCCGCGAGTACCTGCAGGACAGCGACCTTGTGGGAGACACCGACGGTTTGCAGATCGACATCATGTCGCCCGACGAGGCGACCGCGTTCTCGATCGAGCGCATCCGCAAGGGCCACGACACGATCTCGGTGACGGGCAATGTCCTGCGTGACTACAACACCGACCTGTTCCCGATCCTCGAGCTTGGCACCAGTGCCAAGATGCTGTCGATCGTTCCGCTCATCAACGGTGGCGGATTGTTCGAAACCGGTGCCGGAGGCTCGGCACCCAAGCATGTACAGCAGCTCATCAAGGAGAATCACCTCCGCTGGGACAGCCTCGGCGAGTTCCTCGCGCTCGCCGCCTCGTTCGAGCACCTCGCAGCCGCGGGCAACTCGGCCGCACAGATGCTCGCCAACACGCTCGACCGCG
>JBDSQP010000057.1:0-10032 GCA_039929755.1 Aeromicrobium sp.
AAGTCGCGGCGGCCCAGGGCATCGAGTAGAAGTCCGGCGATCGGCCACTGCGCACTCTCGCGTGCACCCGTGTGTGAATCGATGTGTGTACCTGAATGAAGGGCTGTGGTATTCATGCTTCTGTTCTACGGTTCGATGCGGTCCTGTCGCATCGGTCATTCACCCGATCTTTCGGGCGGCCTTCCATCTGCTGCGGTCGCATCGACCAGCCCGTGACGCATCGCAAACATTGCCGCAGCCCCCCGGGTACTCACGCCGATCTTGGCGTAGACGTGCTCAACGTGACTTCCGACCGTGCGCTTGCTGATAGAGAGTTGCCCCGCAATCTCCTTGTTTGACCAGCCACGCACGAGGAGAGCGAGAACCTCCGCCTCGCGCGCCGTGAGGCCGGCGACGAGTTTGACCCGCCGACGGCTCTGGTGCCCGGCCGCCTCCAGAACGGCCGTCACTGAACCTGAGTCGAGCCGGCCGGCGGTCACCTCCCCCAGCAGCAGGGCTTCACGCTCGTCGGGCGAGTGCGGGGCTCGCTGCGCACGCTCCTCGCTCAGGGTCTGATACATGTCGGCGGCTGCAAGCACGCGGGCAGCGGCTGGGATCGCATTGCCGACGAGTCCCCTCGGATAGCCAGACCCATCAAGTCGTTCGTGGCACATGCCTGCCACTGCGCCGATCTCGGCGAGTCTCGGGTGGCGGCTGAGAATGCGTTCAGTGAGGTACGGGACGGTGCGCACCCGCTCCCATTCGCTCTCGGTGAGCTTTCCGGACTTGTTCCAAATGCTGGTCGAGACTCCGATCGCCCCGAGACGATGGACCAGCGCGGCATGCCTCAGCAGGTCGGCATCGGGCCCCGATAGACCAAGACGCAATGCAGCGTCTGCTGCGAGCGTGGCGACCGCGCGCGAGTGCCCGAGGAACCAGGGCGATTTCAGGTCGGCATAGTCGGCGAATGTTTCCAGAACTTTCGCCAATTCGAAATCCTCCAACCGACGGTCAAGACCTGAGCATCCGTCGATCACCAGACTCCACGCGTCGACAGTGTCCAGGTCCCCGAATATGTCATCGGGGTGACTGAAGCACAGGTCGACCAAGGCAGGGTCGAACTCGGTGCCTCGCCGCGAGCGAAGCATGTCCTGAGCCGCCTCCACGCCGCCGGCTCGGTAGAACACCTCGGCATCATCGGCCACCTGGACAACCCGCATCACGGATTCGATCTGCGTTCCGCTCAGACCTTGGGGAACTCCTTTCCCGTCCCATCTTTCGAATGCCTGCGGCAAAGCCCTCCGCACCTCATCGGAAAGGCCGAGACGGTCGGCGATGTCTCCAGTCGTCTGACAATGAGCGACGAACGTGTCCATGGCATCGCGGAATCCGGCGGTGACGAACCGGCCGACCATCGTCACCCGCTGAAGTGGAGGGCCACCGGTTTCCAGGTGACCGAGAAGGAACCGAAGCATCGGCAGGCCGGTCTTGTCGACCTGATAGCTATCGGCACGCAACTGTCGGTCGTCGCCGAACCAGCGGGACAGCTCGTGCGAATCCGCAACACATCCCACCCAGGCGAGCAAGGACACATAGAAGACGTCCGCCTGCTCATCGCCAGAGAGACCCGCCGCCGCGGCAAGTCGCGTCGCTATGACCGTCTGGCGAAGCACGTGTTCCTGAGGAAGACCCAGACCCAGATCGGTGGCAAGTGACAGCGCAGCAACCAATTCGGCCAACCGTACGTCGGACGCCGATCGTGGAACGATCACGGCTCAGCGTACCAACCGGGGCACCCTCCGCCGGTGAAGATTGGTCAACCCCCGAGGCAGACGCGGGGAAAAATGGAGCCGCCTATCAGAATCGAACTGATGACCTTCTCATTACGAGTGAGACGCTCTACCGACTGAGCTAAGGCGGCCAAGCCCTGGAGGATTGACCTGCCGGACCGAAAAACGAGTGTACCGGCATGACCTGCTGCCCCCGAATCGGCCCGCCCCGTAGAATCCGGACTGTGAGCCCTTCCGAAGAAACTATCGCCGAACTCGAAGAGATCCGGTCCAGCATCGACAACATCGATGCGGCCCTCGTTCACATGCTTGCGGAACGGTTCAAATGCACCAAGAGGGTCGGACGCCTCAAAGCCGAGCACGACATGCCGCCCGCCGATGCAGCGCGCGAGTCGCGTCAGATCTCCCGACTCCGCGAACTCGCCGCACAGGCCGATCTCGATCCGGCCTTCGCCGAGAAGTTCCTCAACTTCATCATCGACGAAGTCATCCGCCACCATGAGGCGATCCGCAACTGACAGCCGTCAGGACGGTTTGCACTCCGTGCCGGCCTTGGGCACTGTTCCCTTGACGAAGTAGGTGTCGACAATGCCGTCGATGCACTCGTTGCCGACATGGAAGCCAGTGTGTCCGTCGCCTTCACGAGTCAACAGCACACCCGACTCGAGCTGTTTCGCGAGCGCCTGGGCCCATTCGTATGGAGTTGCCGGATCGCGGGTTGTGCCGACAACGACGATCGGCGCAGCACCCTTGGCACTGATCGGAATCTGTTTGTTGGCAGACTTGATCGGCCAATCCGTGCAGCCAAGAGCACCCCACCCCATCGAACGACCGAAGGCCGGCGAGATCTTCTCGAACTGCGGGATCGACTTCTCCACTTCCTCCAAAGACGAAGGATCCGTGCTGTCGAGGCATCGCACCGCATAGATGACCTGACCCGAATTGCTCTTGTAGCTGCCATCTTCATTTCGTTCGAAATAAGCGTCAAAAAGGGTGAGCATGAAGCCCGGATCGCCCTTGAACGCGGCGGTGAGTTCCTTGGTCAGCAGTGACCAGTAGCTCCGGTCGTAGAGCGTGATCGCAATGCCATAGAACGCACCGCCCTCGGTGAGCAGACGCCCGTTGGCGGCCTTCATCGGGTCCTGGTCGAGTTTTTGCAAGAAGTCGGACAGCTTGGACTCAGCGGCCACCGGATCGGTTCCAAGCGGGCATGTCGGGCTCTTGATGCAATCAGCGATGTAGGCGCTCAGGGCACGCTGAAAGCCTTCGGCCTGACCGATGCCTTGCTGCTCGTCAGAGAGTGAGGAATCGACTGCACCGTCGAGGACCATGCGGCCGACCTTTTTGGGGAAGAGAGTCGCATAGGTGGCGCCGAGCTGGGTGCCGTATGAGGCGCCGTAGAAGTCGAACTTCTTCTGACCGAGCAGGGCACGCATGACATCCATGTCCTTGGCGGCCTCGACCGTCGACACGTGGGCGGCCAACTCACCGGAGTTGGCCTGGCAGGCGTCTCCCAGATCGACGGTCGCCCTACGAAACTCTGCAATCTCGGCTGTGTTGTCCGGATCGGGATCTGAGTTGGCGAAGACATCGAGTTGCTTGTCGTTCAGGCACTTCAACGGAGTGCTGGCACCAACGCCGCGCGGGTCGAAACCGACGATGTCATAGGACTCACGCAGACCCCTGCTCGCGGAACCGGCAAATGAACCGAGGAATTCGACACCCGAACCGCCGGGGCCACCCGGATTGATGAAGAGCACACCCCTCGGCTTGCCGCCATCGGCCGGGCGAAGCTTGACCTTGAGTCGGAGCGTCGGGCCCGCGGGCCTTTCATAGTCGATCGGCACCTTGACCCAGGTGCAGCGCGAGGCACCGCAATCGGTCCACGAGAGCTTTTGGTGGTAGATCGCCGTCAGTCCAGACGGTGCCTTCTCGCCCGTGGCCTTGGGCTCGGACTTGGATCCACCGTCCTTCACCGCCACGAAGGCAAGAACGCAGAGGGCTACAAGAAGTACGAGGACAATGCCGAGTGTTTTGCGTGAGCGCACGATTAGTTCACGAGTCCGATCATCATTCGTTCGAGGGCCAACAACGGAGCGGCATTGGCGGCGAGCCCTTGCCTGCATTCCAAGATCGCATCGATGCGGCGCAACGTCGACTCTGCCGTCCCCAGAGCAGCTATCTCGCGGATGCCGTCCGCGAAGTCTGCGTTGATGAGATCGACACCCGGCGCCTGCTGAACCGCTAGGACGTCACGGTAGAGGGCCATCAGATCGAGCAGGACACCGTCGATCGAATCACGCAACAGTCGGGTCCGACGTCGCTTTTGGTCCTTTTCGAGCGCCGACAACGCACCGGCATAGCCGGCGGGCCGACGACCACGCTCTTCGACACCGTATGCCGCCCGCAGATCGTCCAACTCGCGCGCGTTGGCCTCATCGGCGATGCCAGCCGCATGGCTGGTCGCCGCGTCGTTGATGGCAGATGCCGCGTTGAGGCAATCGCCGATGTCGCGGAGAGTGAGCGGGAGGTTGAGGATGACGTGCCGACGGTCGCGCGCGTCCTGATTGACCGCGAGAGCCTTTGCGCGCCCGATGTGTCCCTGGGATGCCGCGGCGGCCGCTGTCGCAAGAGGGGCCGCAATGTGATCCCTCTCGATGAGGAGCCTGGCAATCGCGGCGGCCGGCGGAGTGCGGAGCAAAACTGCCCGAGACCGCGAACGGATCGTGATGATGACGTCTTCGAGCGCCGGCGCGCAGAGCATCCAGATCGTGCGCGGCGGAGGTTCTTCGATGGCCTTGAGCAGGGCGTTGGCGGCCTGTTCGGTCAGCCGATCGGCGTCCTCGACGATGAGGACCTGCCACCTGCGCTGGGAGGGCGACAGGGCGGCCTTGCGGACATACTCGCGGGCCGTGTCGGTGCCGATCGTGAGACCTTCGGTCCTGATGATCGTGATGTCGGGGTGGCTGCCGGCGTGGGCGGTGACACACGACTTGCATTCGCCGCAACCGCCGTCGGGGCACTGTAGGGCGGCGGCGAACGCGGCGGCAGCGTTGGAGCGCCCGGACCCGGGCGGACCCGTGAAGAGCCAGGCATGTGTCATGGATCCGCCACCCTCGCCGCGCAACCGCGACCCGGCGCCTTCGACCGCACGCTTGAGGGTCTCGACGACAGGTTCCTGGCCGACCAGTTCGTCCCAAACGGTCATAGCGAGGCCTGCTTCAACCAGGGCTCGACAGCGGACCTGATCGACTTGTGGATCTCTTCGGGAGTGCCATCGCCACCGACGACCAAATAGTGGTCGGGGTCGGCTGCGGCCAGCTCGAGGAAGTGGGCGCGCACGCGCTGATGGAACTCGAGAGGCTCCGACTCGATGCGATCGGCCCCCTCGAACCTGGTGTGGCCAATCAGCGGATCGATGTCGAGGACGACCGTCAGATGAGGTCGAAGGGACGAGGTCGCCCAGCGCGCGATGTGCTCGAGTTCGGCGATATCGAGTGCGCGGCCCGCACCTTGGTAGGCGAGCGTCGAGTCGACATAGCGGTCCGTGAGCACGACCCGACCCTCGGCAAGAGCCGGGAGGACGACCTCGTCGACGTGCTCGGCCTTGTCAGCGGCATAGAGCAATGCCTCGGTACGAGGGGACAGCTCACCGGTCGCGTTGTCGAGGACTATGCGGCGGAGGATCTTGCCGACCTCGGTACCGCCGGGCTCGCGGGTGAGGAGCACGTGGTGGCCCAAACCTTGGAGCCAATCGACGAGAAGAATTGCCTGCGTCGACTTGCCGGCACCTTCTCCGCCCTCGAGCGCGATGAAGACGCCGGAAGAGGTGAAGAGCGGGTCCATGAGGGCGAGCCTAGTCGGACGTCCCGACAGTCGTCCGATCACCCGACGTGTCCGTTAGGTGGTCTTCTTGGGCACGGTCTTCTTGGCCGGGGCCTTCTTGGCGGCCCGTTTGCCGGCCTTCTTGGCGGGACCCTTCGCTCGGCGCTCTGCGAGCAGTTCGGCAGCCCGTTCCGGCGTCAACGTGTCGATCGCGTCATCCTTGCGCAACGTGGCGTTGTATTCGCCGTCAGTCACGTAGGGGCCGAAGCGTCCGTCCTTCGCGAGGATCGGCTGACCGCTGACAGGGTCCGGGCCGAGCTCCTTGAGGGGGGCGGCTGCCGCGCGGCGACCGAATGTCTTGGGCTGCGCATAGATTGCCAGGGCCTGCTCGACGGTCAGGGTCAGCAACTGCTCTTCGTCATCGAGCGAACGAGAGTCGGTGCCCTTCTTGAGGTAGGGGCCGTAGCGACCGTTCTGGGCGGTGATCTCAACGCCCTCCGCATCAACGCCAACGACTCGCGGGAGCGTCAGCAGCTTGACCGCATCATCGAGCGACATCGTGTCAATGAACATGTACTTGAACAGGCTGGCCGTTCGGGGCTTCGCGCTCTTGGCCGCGTCTTCGGGAAGTAGCTCGGTGACATACGGGCCGTAGCGGCCGTTCTTGGCGACCACCATCAGGCCGGTTTCCGGGTGCTTGCCGAGCTCGATTTCGAGACCTGCGGGCGTGGCCAGGAGCTCTTTGGCCATGTCGATCGTGAGCTCGTCCGGCGGCAGGTCTTCGGGGACGTTGGCGCGGGTCGGTTTGTCGGTGCCGTCTTCGGCCTTGGTGAACGGGGGGCCTTCGACATACGGGCCGTAGCGGCCGACGCGAACGTTGATGCCTTCGCCGAGTTCGAATGTCGCGAGCTCGCGGGCGTCGATCTCGCCGAGGCCTTCAACAAGGCGCTTGAGGCCTGTGTTGCCTTCGCCTTCGCCGGTCCAGAAACCGGTCAGGACGTTGATGCGATCTTCGCGTCCGCCGGCAACTTCATCAAGGACGTCTTCGAGGTCGGCCGTGAAACGGTATTCGATCAGGCGTCCGAAGTGTTGTTCCATGAGGCGTATGACCGAGAACGCGATCCAGGCCGGCACGAGAGCCGTGCCCTTCTTGTAGACGTAGCCGCGGTTCTGGATCGTGTTGACGATCGATGCGTATGTCGAGGGCCGGCCGATCTCACGCTCTTCCAGATCCTTGATCAGGCTAGCTTCGGTGAATCGCGAGGGCGGACGGGTTTCGTGTGCGGCCGATCCGAGTTCGGCGGCCGTGACGGTGTGGCCTTCGCTGACGTTGGGGAGGTTGGTCTGCTGGTCGTCATTCTCGTCCGGATCGTCATGGGCCTCGACGTAGGCCTTGAGGAATCCGTAGAACGTGATGGTCCGACCGCTCGCGGCGAAGACGGCATCCTCGCCGGTCGTTGCCGTGGCGCCAATGCGGATCGAGACCGAGTTGCCCTTGGCGTCCTTCATCTGTGAAGCGACCGTGCGTTTGTAGATGAGGTCGTAGAGCTTGAACTCGTCGCCGCTCAGGCCCGTCTTGGAGGGGGTCTGGAATCGTTCGCCGGCGGGGCGAATCGCCTCGTGGGCCTCCTGCGCGTTCTTGACCTTGCTCGCATATACGCGGGGAGCATCCGGGAGGTACTCGGCGCCGTACAACTCCAGGACGTGCGCGCGGGCCGCGGTCAGGGCGGTCTGCGAAAGAGTCGTGGAGTCGGTACGCATATAGGTGATGAAGCCGTTTTCGTACAGACGCTGGGCAATCTGCATGGTGCGGGCCGCGCCATAGCCGAACTTGCGCGAGGCGTCCTGCTGCAACGTCGTCGTACGGAACGGAGCGTACGGCTTGCGGGTGTAGGGCTTGGACTCGACCGAACGAATCGCGAACGGTTGGTCGCGTAGGGCATCGGCCAATGCGCCCGCACGCGACTCGTCGATGTGGACGACCTTGGAGTCGGCGGCGATGTTGCCTTGGTTGTCGAAGTCCTTGCCGGAGGCGACTCTGGCGCCATCGACTGTGTGGAGCTTGGCCGGAAACGTCTGCGGGTCCATACCCGGACCGGCGTCGAAAATCGCCTCGAGGTCCCAATAGGAGGCAAGGCGGAAAGCCATTCGTTCGCGTTCGCGTTCGACCACGAGTCGGGTGGCCACGGATTGCACGCGGCCCGCCGACAAGCCGCTCATGACCTTCTTCCACAGGACCGGGCTGACTTCATAGCCGTAGAGGCGGTCGAGGATGCGGCGGGTTTCCTGGGCATCGACGAGGTCCATGTCGATGTCGCGGGGATTGGCGATGGCGTGCTGGATGGCTTCGCGGGTGATCTCGTTGAAGACGATGCGCTTGACCGGAACCTTTGGCTTGAGCTCGTCGAAGAGGTGCCAGGCGATGGCCTCCCCTTCGCGGTCCTCATCTGTCGCCAGTACGAGTTCGTCGGCGTCCTTGAGGAGCTTCTTCAGCTTCGTGATCTGCGCCTTCTTGTCCGCAGAGACCACATAGATGGGCTCGAAGTTGTCTTCGGTATTGACGCCGAGCCGCGCCCACGGCTGGCCCTTGTACTGGGCGGGGACCTGATCTGCACCCTTGGGCAGATCGCGGATGTGTCCGATTGAAGAGTCCACGACATAGCCGTCACCGAGGTAACCCGCGATGCTGCGGACCTTGTTGGGTGACTCGACGATGACAAGCGTGGTCAAGGGATTGCCTCTCTGGGCGGCGTTACTGCTTCTAAGTGCGAACGAGGCAAACCGTATCCCGTGTTGTCAAGGTGTGACGAACCCGAGGGGTGTCAGCCCCAAGGACAACTAGCGGTGAGGAGTCACTCACTGGGACTGAGGAGTCACTTACGCGGGGTCCACGTGACTCGTCAGCGCGAGTACGTGACTCGTCAGCGTTAGGGAGTGAGAAAGCCGTCGTCGATCAGTTTTCTTATTCTCGGGACGTAGGTTTCCCTCATGTTCGCCGCGTCGTCGTCGAGGAGCGTCGCGAGGGCGTCAAGGATCTGCGCGACGGTCAGGTCACCATCGGAGGCGCCGAGCAACCCGGCCTCGATCGTGTCCACGGGCACAGCGCGACGAACGCCACGCTGTAGGCGCGCGATGATGTGCTCGGGATCGGCGGCGCCGACCGGCCCGACAGTCTCCTGGACGACATCGGCGGCGTGCTTCAGCCGCGAAGACAATAGGTCTTCATCACTCAGGCCTTCGAGCGCATCCATACGGTCACCCCAAGCCGCGATGTGTGGGCCGAGGGGCTGCTCGATTTCGTACGGCCATTCCTCGATACGTAGTGCAGGCTCGTCACGCCCGGCCTTGTGGAGGCTCAGCCAGCCGAATCCGATGCCTTCGATCCCCTGGTCGTCGAACCATGCAAGCCAGGTGTCGTAGCGCTGCACGTAGTCGGGCGCGTCCTGCAGACCCGCATCGGCGAGCCACATCTCGACGTATGTCGGCAAGTCGGCGACTTCGCGCTGCAGGACCCAGGCGTCGACGCCGGTGGGTTCGAGCCAGCTCGTGATGCGGTCCTCCCAGGGTTGGTCCTTGAGGTGGACCCAGTTGGCCAGGATCTGACACCAGCCGCCGGGATTGAGGTGCTCGGGTGCCTGCGTCACGACGCGGCGTACGACTTCGTCGCCGGGGAGCCCGGAGTCGCGGTAGATCAGCCGGGTCCCTGTCGCCGGAGACACCACGAACGGCGGATTAGTCGCGATCAGGTCGAAGGTCTGGCCGCGTACGGGCTCGAAGAGACTCCCATCGCGGACATCGAAACTGACCCCGTTGAGCTCGCCGGTCAGCCTGGCCATCGCCAGGGCACGCGGATTGACGTCGGTCGCGACGACCCGACGCGCATGGCTTGCGAGGTGAAGTGCCTGCACCCCGCAGCCCGTGCCCAGGTCGAGAGCGGATTCGATGTCCTGGCGGATGGTCAGCTGGGCGAGCGAACTTGAGGCTTCACTGATGCCGAGAACGTGTTCAGTGTCGACACTTCTGCCGGTGCCGTCGAGGCCCGGGGTCAGGTCGCACACGATCCACCAGTCGTGATCCTCATCCCCATACGGCCGTATGTCGACACGAGCGTGGACCTCGCCGACAGTTCCTTCCAGCATTCCGGCAACGCTCATGGCATCGACGAGACCGGGCAGAGCGCGATCGGCCTCCGCACGGGATACAGGCACCTGCAGTGAAAAGAGTCGCGTCAGTGTCGAGAGCGGGGTGCCGTCCCCTGTTCGCCGTCGGGCCGGGGTCGACTGGTTGCGCATGAGCGCTCGCTGAGCATCGACCCCGATGAGTTCTTCCACGGCGCCGACCGTGAAGTCGGCGGCCACTAGGGCGTCACGAAGTCGGGCAGTCAGTGCGGGGGCCAGCATGTCTACAGCCTCCCAGACAGACGAGTGGCGCAGATTCG
>JBDSQP010000058.1:0-2484 GCA_039929755.1 Aeromicrobium sp.
CGTCAACGGCACCGGAATGTCCCTCTCGCCCCACTCCTTCAGGACTGCATCGGTTTCATGCTGGTTCGAGTTCACGGTGAGTGCCACCAGCGAATCCGGTCGCGTTGCCCGGGCGAATGCGAGGGCCCTGAGCGTCGGGGTCTCGAACTTCGACACGAGGACGATCGTATGGATGCGCGCAGGCAGCTGAACTCCGCCGGCTTGAGGCACGAGCGCTGCGCTGACCGATGAATAGTGACGGCGAATGGATTTCATCATCAGGAAGACGAGGGGCATCGCGATCACGACGATCCAGGCTCCGTGTGTGAACTTTGTGACGAGCACTATCCCGAGGACCAGTGCTGTGACGGACGCGCCCAGGGCGTTGATCACACGTGCGCGACGCATGTAGCCATACTTCTCTCGCGCGTTCGGGTCCTTCATGAGGCGAGTCCAGTGGACGACCATTCCGGCCTGGCTCAGGGTGAACGAGACGAAGACGCCGATGATGTAGAGCTGGATCAAGCGGGTGGTGCTCGCGTCGAACGCCCAGATGAGCAACCCGGCAAGCAGGGCAAGGATGACAATGCCGTTGCTGAACACGAGGCGATCACCTCGTCGACCGAACTGCCGTGGCAGGTATTCGTCGGAACCGAGGATCGAAGCCAGGATCGGGAAACCGTTGAACGCGGTGTTGGCTGCGAGGACGAGGATCGCTGCCGTGAATGCTTGGACGAGGTAGAAGAGGATTGATCCGTTGCCAAAGACCGCCGAGGACACCTGGGCGATTGTCGTTCGCTGTTCGTAGCCGGCCGGCGCGCCGATGAGCTGCGAGGGGTCGCCTGCCATGTGAACGTGCGAGATCAGCGCGAGCGTCGTGATTCCGACGAACATGACGATCGTGAGGACGCCCATCACTGCGAGCGTTGATGCGGCGTTCTTGCTCTTCGGCTTCTTGAAGTTGGGCACTCCGTTGCTGAGAGCCTCGACGCCAGTGAGGGCGGTGCATCCGCTGGCGAACGCACGCAATGCGAGGGCGAGGACGAGAAGGCCGCTCACGTGTTGGGTCGCGTGGATGCCGATGTCTGCGGACTCCGCGCGGGGTGAATCGCCGGCCAGGATCCGGTATGCGCCGTAGCCGAGCATCGCGAAGATGCAGGCCACGAAACCGTATGTCGGGATCGCGAAGATCGTGCCCGACTCCTTCACGCCTCGGAGGTTCATCATCGCCACCAGGATGACCAGCCCCAAAGAGGCCGCAACGATGTGAGGTGCCAAGGCAGGGAAGGCGGCGACGATGTTGGCAACGCCCGCCGCGACGGACACGGCGACAGTCAGCACGTAGTCGACCAACAGTGCGCTCCCCGCCACGAGAGACGCGTCACTCCCGAGATTTGCCCGGCTCACGGCATACGCGCCGCCGCCACTCGGATAGGCGTGGCACGTCTGCCGGTAGGACGCGACGACGACGATGAGGAGGAGGACCACAGCGGCAGCAACCCACCAGGTGAGGTGCAGCATCGTGAGGCCCCCGATGCTCAGGATGAGGAGGATCTCCTCAGTCGCATACGCATTCGACGACAGTGGATCGCTGCAGAAGACCGGCAGCGCGAGTTTCTTGGAGAGCAGGGTCTCGCCCATGTTTTCGTTTCGCATCGGACGGCCGATGAGCATACGTTTCGGGCGCACCAGCAAGGAGGTGGTCATGTCTCCATCGAACCCGCACTACCGGCTTGACCCGGCCTTCCTTGACGCGATCCATACGGCGCAGTCCAAGGTCTTAACGCGTCCTTGACGCGTGAGTCTAGAAGGGCTTGGCGTCGACGATCTCGACGGTGACCTTCTTGCCATTGGGTGCCTCGTACGATGCCGAGTCGCCCTTGGACTTGCCGAGGATCGCGGAGCCGAGCGGGGACTCCGGGGAGTAGACAGTGTGGTCGATCGCGGAGTCGCGACCCAACAGGTCGCGCGAGCCGAGAAGGAATGACTCTGTTTGGGCGTCGCCCTTGAACTTGACTGTGACGATCATGCCGGACTCGACGACGCCGTCGTCCGCGCGCTTTTCGCCGATCTCTGCTCGACGCATCATCTCTTCGAGCTGACGTATGCGGGCCTCGGTCTTGCCCTGCTCTTCGCGCGCAGCGTGGTAGCCACCGTTTTCCTTCAGGTCGCCCTCGTCACGTGCGGCGGCAATCTTGGCGGTGATGTCCGCACGGACGTGTCCACGCAGGTGATTCAGCTCTTCTTGCAACCGATCGTAGGCTTCCTGGGTCACCCAGATCGTGCCTTGCTCGGTGGGCTGAGTCATGTCTTCTCCTCTACGTACTGCACCCCAGGCCTTCGCCCGGGGTGAAACTACGAGATTATCACTTAGCGCAAGACGGTGCAGCCCTTCAGGATTCCTGTGACGGCTAGCCGCTCGGTCATAATCCTGGTATTTGTACGGATGGTCGTCTTGACCGAAGGTGCGATTTTGATGGTGCGTTCGCCGACGATCGAATGGTC
>JBDSQP010000059.1:0-2639 GCA_039929755.1 Aeromicrobium sp.
ACCAATGCCACAGCGCCGAGGCTCGCGAGCGCTGCGATCAGGACCAGGAGATCCGCCGTCGCACGCGAAGGGTCCTCCCGCACGGCGTGCGAAGCGGTTTGATCGGCATCCATACGACCGATCACGAGCCACACCCACGCCGTGTAGACCAAGCACGCAGCAGCCCACCCGACAACCGGTGCCGCGGCCCATGAGTCGAGCGAACCGGTGATCAGAGCAGCGATGATTCCCACGACGAACATGACCGCCAGTCGCGTATCGGTGCGGTGGACCATCGACGACCTCGGCAACGACGTCACGAGTCAACCCACGTCGAGGGTGAAGAGGTCATCTTCGGTCTCGCGACGCATGATCAGGCGCGCTTCGCCTTCGCGTACGGCGACGACGGCAGCGCGCGGGACATGGTTGTAGGTGCTGGCGAGTGATCGGCAGTAGGCGCCGGTGCCCGGAACGGCCAACAGGTCACCGGCTTTGACATCGCCGGGAAGGAATTCGTCTTTGACGACGATGTCGCCGGATTCGCAGTGCTTGCCAACGACGCGACTCAACACGGGCGCCGCGTCAGAGGCTCGCGAGGCTAGCGTGCAGGAGTAGTCGGCGCCATAGAGGGCCGTGCGGATGTTGTCGCTCATGCCCCCGTCGACGGAGATGTAGCGCCTGGAAGCACCGCCGTCGAGCCCCACTGTCTTGGTCGTGCCTACTTCATAGAGCGTGAACGTGGAGGGGCCGGCGATTGCGCGCCCAGGCTCGATCGAAAGTTGCGGGACGTCGATGCCCATCGCGGCACATTCGTCGTCGACGATCTTGAGCATGCCCCGGGCAAGGTCTGCAGGCGTCGAGGGATCGTCCTGCGTCGTGTAGGCGATGCCGTAGCCACCCCCAAGGTCGAACTCGGGAGCGACGTAGCCGAGTTCCTTGTCAATCTGCGCGTGCAGTCGAAGAACTCGTTTGGCAGCGACCTCGAAGCCGTCGGTCACGAAGATCTGTGAACCGATGTGCGAGTGCAGGCCAAGCAGCTTCATGGACGGCTCGGCAAGGATGCGGCGAACGGCGTCCAGGGCGTCACCGCCAGTGATCGAGAAGCCGAACTTCTGGTCTTCGTGCGAAGTCGAAATGTATTCGTGCGTATGTGCTTCAACGCCCGCGGTCACGCGCACCATCACGTTGGCGACGACGCCGAGCTCAGTTGCCAGATCGCGGATGCGGCCGATTTCCTCGATCGAGTCGATGATGATGCGGCCGACACCCACTTCGAGCGCCTTGCGCAGCTCAGCGACGGATTTGTTGTTGCCATGCAGGCCGATTCGCGCCGGCGGGACCTCTGCCCGAAGGGCAACGGCAAGCTCACCGCCGGAACATACGTCGACGTTGAGGCCTTCTTCGACTACCCAACGGGCGGTCGCTGTGCAGAGGAAGGCCTTGGCCGCATAGAACACGTCGGCGTTGGGGAAGGCGTCGCGGAACGCACGAGCGCGCTGACGGAAATCGTCCTCGTCGACGATGTATGTCGGCGTACCGAACTCCTCCGCGAGGTCGAGAACCGACTCCCCCGCAACGGTGAGTACACCGTCGACCTTGGAGACCGAGGACGACCACAACAGCGGAACGAGCTGGTTGACGTCTTCAGGGGCATGCAACCACGCGGGACCGCGGTCGCCGGACTGCCCATGGATCGCGCCTGCTTCGTGGGATCTCATCACATACGCTCCGGGGCGCTGACACCGAGCAGGCCGAGACCGTTGCCGATGACCTGACGAGTTGCGGCAACGAGTATGAGTCTGGCTCGATGGAGATCAGTCGTTTCTTCGTCTCCCTTGGGCAGCACGTGGCAGACGTCATAGAACTTGTGAAACGCCGAAGCGGTGTCCTCCAGGTAACGGGCAACGCGGTGAGGCTCGCGGAGGTCCGCCGCGCGCGCCACGATGCGTGGGAATCCCGCAAGAGCCCTCAGGAGCTCACCCTCACGGTCTTCGCTGAGCATCGACGGATCGAAGTCCGCGCCAACCGTGACGAGACCGAGGTCGGCCGCGTTGCGCATAATCGACGACAACCGGGCATGCGCATATTGCACGTAGAAAACGGGGTTGTCACTTGTCTGCTTCGACCAGAGATCCAGATCGAGGTCGATCGTCGAGTCGGTCGAATAGCGCACAAGCGCATAGCGTGAGGCATCGACGCCGATCGCGTCGACAAGGTCCTCGAGCGCAAGAGTCGTTCCGGCACGCTTTGACATCCTCAACGCTTCGCCGTGCTTGACGAGGTTGACCATCTGGCCGATCAGGATCTGGAGGTTCACTCCGGGCTCGTCCCCAAACGCGGCGCACATCGCCATCATGCGAGAGACGTAGCCGTGGTGATCAGCACCGAGCATGATCAGGCAGCGGTCGAAGCCGCGCTCGCGCTTGTTGAGGTAATAGGCGAGGTCGCCCGAGATATAGGCAGGCTGACCGTCGGACTTGATGACGACCCGGTCTTTGTCGTCGCCGAAGTCAGACGTACGCAGCCAAGTGGCGCCGTCTTTTTCGTACATCATTCCGAGCTCGTCGAGACGGGCTATGGCGCGTTCGACGGCACCGGAGTCGTGCAGGTCGTTCTCGTGGAAATAGACATCGAAGTCGACCCCGAAATCGTGCAGGCTC
>JBDSQP010000060.1:0-2890 GCA_039929755.1 Aeromicrobium sp.
GTCGGGTTCAATCATTTCGACAGCCTATTCGGTCGGACGTCTCAGCGAACGTCAAACCAACCTCGAGATTTGTTCACATTTCGCCCTTTGGGGACTCCAAAACGGTCGAGAATCGAACAAATCTTGGCGTTTAGCTGAGGCGCTCCACCGCAGCGGCGATGCGCTCGTCGGTTGCGGTGAACGCGACCCGCACATACTGGGCGCCCTTGGCTCCGTAGAAGTCGCCGGGAGCTGCCAGGATTCCGCGTGCGGCAAGCCAGTCGATGGTGTCTCGGCAGGGTTCGCCACGTGTGGCCCAAAGGTAAAGGGCGCCTTCGGAATGTTCGACAGTGAAGCCGGCGCCTTCAAGGGCTTTGCGCAGGTCGTGTCGGCGCATCGCGTAGGTCTTGCGCTGGATCTTGACGTGGGCGTCATCGGCCAACACTGCCTCCATCGCCGCCTGGACGGGCGTCGGAATCATGAAGCCCAGGTGTTTACGAACCGCAAGGAGTTCGTCGACGACAGCCTGGTCGCCTGCGACGAACGCAGCGCGATAGCCAGCAAGGTTTGACCTCTTCGACAGCGAGTGCACCGTCAGGATTCCCTCGAACGTGCCCCCGCATACGTCCGGATGGAGGATCGAATAGGGGGTGTCTTCCCAGGCGTACTCGAGATAGCACTCATCGCTGACGAGGAGTACGCCCCGCTCGCGCGCCCAATCGACCATCTTCTTGAGGTGGTCGATGCCGAGGATCCGACCGGTCGGATTGGACGGCGAATTGATGAAGACGAGTTTGGGCGTGATCGGGCCGAAGCCGACTGTCGAGTCGCTTGCGATGACGTCACAACCGGCAAGGCGTGCTCCGACTTCGTAGGTCGGATAGGCAAGCTCGGGGATGCCGATCGTGTCGCCGGTGCCGAGACCGAGTTGAAGTGGCAAGTTGGCGATGAGCTCTTTGGAACCGACCGACGGAAGTATCTGCGCGGCCGTGAGCCCGGTGATCTCGAATCGACGCGTCAGCCAATCGGCGGCTGACTGTCGCAACGAATCGGGGCCGTAGACGGTCGGGTAGCCCGGCGAGTTCGCGGCGCCTATCAGACCCTGGCGCGCAACCTCGGGCGTCGGATCGACGGGCGTACCGATCGAGAGATCGACGATGCCACCGTCATGAGATGCGGCAACTGATTTTGCGGCAGCGATCGTGTCCCAAGGAAACTCGGGGAACCGCTCCGAGACCTTGCTCAAGTCACTCCTGGTTCTGAGGAGGGAGTGCCGCGATGATCGGGTGATCGAGATCGATCACACCAAGTTTGGCGGCGCCACCAGGCGAACCCAACTCATCGAAGAAGTGGACGTTGGCGTCGTAATATTCTTTCCACTCGCCCGGGGTGTCGTCTTCGTAGAAGATCGCTTCGACAGGGCAAACGGGCTCGCACGCACCACAGTCGACACATTCATCAGGCTGGATGTAGAGCATCCGCTTGCCTTCATAAATACAGTCAACAGGGCATTCGTCGACACAGGCGCGGTCCTTCAGGTCCACACACGGCTGAGCGATGACGTACGTCACGAGCGTCCTCCTTCAAAGATGTGCCACCAGTATCCCGTGGCGCGCAAGCAAGTCGGGACGCAGGTCCAACATTTGGTCAACCGCGACGTTCGCGCTCAGCCCAATATGAAAAGGTCGGCACATGAAGGTGGATACCGATTGCGTCGGGAAGCGGATGACAATCCGGTATGTCGTCGGCGGTCGCGGACCCAGCGGCGGTCCGGCCATGACCGATGTCGTCGGACGTGTCCTTGCGGTCTCCGGCACCGAAATCACTCTCGAACGGCGTGACGGTTCCCCCGTTGTCGTCACCCTCACCGACGTCGTTGCAGCGAAAGTCGTGCCGGCCGCACCTGCCAGGAGCCGGGGTGCCATGGCGATCAGTGCCGACAACCTCACACGCATCACGTCTCGCGGCTGGCCGGCCGTGGTTTCCGAACCCCTCGGCGAGTGGGAACTGCGGGCATCCAATGGCTTCACCGGTCGCGCCAACTCGGTTGCGGTCACCGGAGATCCCGGGTTGCCTCCAGCCGAAGCCGTGGCCGCCGTCGAGGCCTTCTATGCCACGCACGGCCAGGAACCGATGGCCCAGGTCGTCGTCGGCTCTCAAGGCGAGCGACTCTTCATTGACGCTGGTTGGTCAGCTCTCGAGGACAGGGCCGCCGGATCGGGAGCGATCGTTCAGGTTGCAGAGCTCGTGGACGTCTTCGAGTTGGGAGACGTCCGCATCGAGGACGGCGCCTCGACCGAGTGGCTCAACCTCTATCACCGAGTCGACGATGTCGCGGCCGCTCGGGCCGTCCTAGAAGGTCCTGCGACGGTCGGTTTCCTCTCCATCGCCGATCCGGTCACCGGTGGCCCTGTGGCAATCGGGCGAGTCGTCGTGACCGGCGAATGGGCCGGGCTCGCGTGTGTCGAAGTTGCCGCAGGCCATCGCCGCCAGGGCTTCGGCAGACGCATCGTCGAAGCCAGCATGGCGTGGGCTCGCCAACACGGCGCCGACAAGGCATACCTGCAGACAAGGATCGACAACCTGGCCGCGATCGCGCTCTACGAGCCGTACGGTTTCCAGACCCACCACACGTATCTGTATCTGGCTCAGCAACGTTCCGGCCTGATCTTGTCTAACCGGTGAAGCCCTTGCCATAGCGCCACGTCTTGGCGACCTTGCCGTGATAGACGAAGCCGACTGTGGCGCCGTCGTTGTCGAAGCGGATCTTCGAGTAGCCGTCGAAACCGCGCTTGAGCGAGACTTCCCATTTCTGCAGGTCATCGCTGGCACGGGCGGTGGGGGACGTTGCTCGCCGGCACGGCTTCCTCGTCCTGTCTGGCAGCTCGGACGAGAGTGAGGAACGAGAGCG
>JBDSQP010000061.1:0-2549 GCA_039929755.1 Aeromicrobium sp.
GGCGATGTCGCCGACGTCGTGCAATGCGCGGTCGACCAGAACGCCACTGTGATCATCGTTGCTGCATCCGATGCGGCCCACCCAGACATGGTTCGCCGATTAGGTTGGGAGCTCGAAGGTCATGACATCGACCTGATCGTGGCTCCGGCCCTGGCAAACATTGCCGGCCCTCGGGTCCACATCCGACCCGTTGCCGGACTGCCGCTCCTCCATGTCGAGCGACCGGCATACCAGGGCGCGCAGCGTTCGGCCAAAACGATGTTCGACCGACTCGGCAGCCTTTTCCTTATTGTCTGCGCGCTTCCGATCCTCATCCCCGCAGCCATCGCGGTTGGTGTCACGTCCCGCGGTCCGATCATCTTCCTGCAAGAACGTGCTGGACGAGATGGCGCGACATTCAAGATGTTCAAGTTCCGGACCATGGTCGACGGCGCAGATGACATGTTGGGCAGTCTCGATCGGCAGCCGGATGCCGGAAATGAATTCATGTTCAAGGTCAAGGACGACCCTCGCGTCACACGCGTCGGCAAGTTCTTGCGTCGTTTCTCGATTGACGAGCTTCCTCAACTCTTCAACGTCCTGCTCGGCGACATGAGCCTCGTTGGCCCGCGTCCGCCTCTTCAGCGTGAGGTCGACGGCTACCACATCGATGCGAGACGCCGATTGCTCATGCGACCGGGCATCACCGGACTTTGGCAGATCTCCGGACGCTCGGATCTCAACTGGGAAGAAACAGTTCGACTCGATCTCTATTACATAGAGAACTGGTCGATGATGGGTGATCTGGTCATCCTGTGGCGAACGGCACGTGCCGTGCTCAGCTCGCGTGGTGCTTACTAGCGGGGAATGCCGGTAGGCTTGATCCCCTATGACTGAAGGCATTATTACCCAAGATCGTCCCGAGGCAACGTTTGCCGAGCTCGGCATTGATGATCGTCTGCTCCGCGTTTTGCAGGATGTTGGCTACGAAACTCCGTCGCCGATTCAGGCCGAAACGATCCCGCTCCTCCTTGAGGGCAAGGATGTTGTCGGCCTCGCCCAGACAGGCACCGGCAAGACGGCTGCTTTTGCGCTGCCGATCCTCGGCCGCATCGACCCCTCTCGCAAGGACACCCAGGCGCTCGTCCTGGCGCCGACCCGCGAGCTCGCACTCCAGGTCGCCGAAGCCTTCGTTCGGTATGCATCTAACATCCCCGGCCTCAACATCCTGCCGATCTACGGTGGCCAGAACTACGGGGTCCAACTGGCAGGCCTCAAGCGCGGCGCCCACATCGTCGTCGGCACTCCCGGCCGCGTCATCGACCACCTCGACAAGGGCAGCCTCAAACTCGGGGCTCTCGAATACCTCGTCCTGGACGAGGCCGACGAGATGCTCAAGATGGGCTTCCAGGAGGACGTCGAGCGCATCCTCGCAGACACCCCCGAATACAAGCAGGTCGCATTGTTCTCGGCAACGATGCCGTCGGCGATCAAACGCATTTCGAAGCAATACATGCACGACCCGATCGAGATCCTGGTCAAGACAAAGACGGTCACCGCGGCCAATACGCGCCAGCGCTGGCTCTCGGTCTCGCAGGGTCAAAAGCTCGACGCCTTGACGCGCATCCTCGAGGTCGAGACCGGCGACGGAATGATCATCTTCGTCCGTACCAAGCAGGCCACTGAAGAGCTCGCCGAAAAGTTGCGCGCTCGGGGCTACAACGCGGCGGCCATCAATGGTGACCTTGCGCAGCAGCAACGCGAACGCACCATCAACCAACTCAAGTCCGGCAAGCTCGATCTCCTCGTTGCCACTGACGTCGCCGCACGCGGACTCGACGTCGATCGCATCAGCCATGTCGTCAACTACGACATCGCCCATGATGCGGAGGCCTATGTCCACCGCATCGGTCGCACAGGCCGCGCCGGTCGAACGGGCGAGGCAATCCTGTTCGTCACGCCGCGCGAACGCCGGCTCTTGTCGTCGATCGAAAAGACGACACGTCAGCCGCTTCTCGAGATGCCTTTGCCCTCCGTCGAAGACGTCAACGCCCAGCGCGCGGCGCGCTTCGCCGAAACGATCACAGCGAGTCTCGGCTCCTCCCAGTTCCACCAGTTCCGTGGCCTGATCGAGCAGTACCACCGCGAAAACGATGTTGAGATGAATGACATCGCCGCCGCCTTGGCCGTCATGAGCCAGGAGGACAAAGAGTTCTTCCTCAGCCCCGAGGATCCCAAGCGCGAAAAGGCCCGTGCCGCCGAGCGCAACAGCAACCGTGAAACCCGCGACAATGGCCCGCGCGAGCGCCGGTCCAGCGAGGGTTTTGCCACTTACCGCATTCTGGTCGGCAAACGTCACAAGGTTGGCCCAGGTTCGATCGTCGGTGCCATCGCCAATGAGGGCGGACTCCGTCGCGCCGACTTCGGCAACATCAGCATTCGTGGCGACCACAGCCTTGTCGAGCTCCCCGAAGACCTACCGCAGAGGGTGTTCGATGCCCTCAAGGCCACTCGCATTTCGGGTCAGCTGATTCACCTCTCGCTCGATGACGGTCCGCCGGCCGAGCGCC
>JBDSQP010000062.1:0-4267 GCA_039929755.1 Aeromicrobium sp.
AATTCGACGCTTCCTCGGCCGTTCGGCTCATCATGGAAAAGGTTCCGAGCGCGATGGTCGCCGTCGAAGAAGTCGGCGTCGGCTACCGGGTCAACAAGCCTTTTCCCGATGGTGAGATCGGCGGCCAGATCACGATGCACAGCGTCGAGGAACTCATCGCCCATCCCGTCGCCCGCGTCATCATCCGGGCACCCGAACATCCGGCCGAGGAGTTCTCGGCGATCGTGCACGACCTGGGTCTGACCGGGACGAGCTACTACATTGGCTATTCGGCATGGGTCGACCTCGCGCCCGAAGGGGTCTCCAAAGCCTCAGGCCTGGAATTCGTATGTGAACGGCTCGGCATCGCGCGGGCCGACGTCTTGGCCATCGGCGACGGTCACAACGACTACGAAATGCTCCAATGGGCCGGCCGCGGTGTCGCGATGGGTCATGCCCCGGATCGGGTCAAAGACATTGCCGATGCGGTCACAGGATCGATCGATGAAGACGGTCTTGTCACGGAGTTGGCGCGCTACTGAGCGCCAGACTGCGATTCTGAACGTCAGGATTTGGACATCGGGTGTTGCCTAAACCCGCTCAATCGGCAATGGACGTCCAAATCCTGACGGGCTTCAGGCGACGCGGCTGGTTTCCAGCTCGTCGAAACAGTCGAGGACTTCCTCAACCGTTGGAACCCGCTTGGCCAGAGGGGTCAGTTGTGCCTGAGCATCTCGTGCCCGGCGCAAATGCCTCTTGACGGTCGACGTAGAGCAGCCGAGTCGGTGGGCCAACTGGATGCACGTCTCATTGGGGTGCGACCGGCGAAGTGTGACAACGGCTTCGTGGTCGATCGGTCCGGCATCCGAACGAGGAGCCGCGAACGGCCCTGACGGTTGCAGGATTTCGATCCCCAACTTGCGTCGGATGGCCTGACGGTCGGCTTGCGTCGTGCACGCGGCATAGCCGTACACGTCGACCTCGACGACGGCCCGATAAAGGCAGTCGACCAAGAACGGGCAGCCGGCACAGTTTCTGTGCACGTCGGCTCGTTGCTGTGCGAGGTGCTCCCATTCGGCTCGAGTTACATCAGTCCTGGTGGGCGGACTCTGCAATCTCTCGTCGAGATATACCTCTGGTGTTTGTGCGCATGGTGGCACGTGTGTGTATTCCATGATGGTCATGGGCTCCCTCTTCCCGGTCTCACCACCACCAATATTAGAGGTACATGCCCCCCGATACATCGGAATTGTCCGACTTAGCAGAATCGTTACCATCGCCGTTTTCGCCTGCACCGCCGGGCAAAGCAAGGCGAATGTTCTGGAATTGCGACTGCGCTGCGACCTGTTGGGCATACAAAGCGGCCTGGATGCCATGGAAGAGGCCTTCCAGCCATCCGACCAATTGGGCTTGCGCGATGCGGAGTTCGGATTCGCTGGGAGTGCCAGTGTCGAAGGGGAGGCTCAGGCGCTCGAGTTCCTCGACGAGCTCAGGGGCAAGGCCGTCTTCGAGCTCGGTGATCGACTGGTCATAGATCTCGCGGAGGCGGGCACGACTGGCTTCGTCGAGCGGCGCGGCCTTCACCTCCTCGAGGAGCTGGCGGATCATGCCGCCGATGCGCATGACCTTGGCCGGCTGTTCGACGAGGTCAGACAGCGCGGTCTCTTTGATCGGGACGGGGACGGGTGCACCGTCGGGGCCAACCACCGGATGTTCCTCTTCACTCATGCCACAACCTTAGCCAGCGTCATTGGGACTAGTCCTTTTCGGTCTGTTCGACCTGTCGCGACGCAATTATGATCGAAAGTTACCCACCCTCAACGAACGGAAACCGTGATGGCACTCGCAATGTTCTTCAACGCGTCGGGAATGACCGCATCAAGCTATTTCGACTGCATCGGACAGCTCGCCGGTGCTGGCCAGGGAAACCCTGACGGTCGCACCTTCCATGTCGCCTTGGCCGCGGGCGATGACGTCCACGTCTTAGACATATGGGAGTCGCAGGAGCAGTTCGATGCCTTTGGCGCCGTGTTGATGCCGATCCTCGGCGCGTTGGGCATCGATCCGGGAACCCCGATGGTCAGCGAAGTCCTCAACGTCATCGAGCCTTGATGGCGGTCGCTGGCTTTTTCACGGCGGCGCATCAGCGGAATCGAACATTCGTCGTATGGCGGCTTCGCCACAACTGAAGTCGGGTTGTCGGCGTATCGGTTGATGCATCGGCCCGCAATCGTGAATTGAACCGTTCGGCATACGCCATTGGTAGCAGCCATCGAGATTGATGGTCTGAGCGATTCCGTGAGTCTTGATGCGGTGGTGCCGTCGACACAGATTTTTGAGGTTGTCGCCGTTGGTCGGCCCTTCGGGGAGCGGAGTGTCGTGGTCGTTGTCGCTGCGCTCGGCCGGCGCCGTGCATGTTGGGAACAGGCACTGCCCATCTCGAGCGTCGAGCGCATAGCGGAGCCTGGCTGAGGGATGGCGACCCATTTCGGTGACGTCCAGAAGTTTGCCGGCGGGATCGGTGAGCAATCGATAGAACAGTGTGCCTCGTTGTTGGCAGAGCTCGCGCACGACGTCGGCAGGTATGCCGGCCGAGCGGTCAAGAAGCTCCCCCGGTGTGTCGTCAACGCCCAAAACGGTCGAGATCGGCACAGTAATCCCAATGGTGACTCCCGATCCACGCCCAGTGTTTGTGCCTTTCACGTCGATGCGCCCGAGCAAGAGATCGGCGTAGAGGTCGGCGCGGCGCTGGTCCATGGTTCGGGGGTCCTCCGAGCCGAGCGCACGTGCCATCTTGGTCAGAAGTGCATCGACCTGGGCAGCGTCAGTCGTAGAAGTCAGACCACGGATCCAGGCCACTCCGTCGGGATCGTGGTCGATTGCCACGTAGCGGTCCTTGAGCGCGAAGCGATGGCGAGCCGAATGCTTGTCCGGCTCGGTCCGTGCAACGAAGCGGTTGAGCCAGCCTTGCAACTGACGAGTTGTATGCGAGGCGGCGTAGATGCCGGCACGGTCGTCGAGCTCGGCAACCGACAAGGAGTTGGTCAACCGTGACGCGGCCTGGTCGATCTTCCAGACAGTGAACGGGTCGATGTCGCCGCGACTCCAACACGCCCAGACGGACGGCGTGCTTCCGCGAACCCGCCGTGCCTGAGCAATCTGGTCTTGCACTCGTTTGGTGGATTGCCTGAGCGCGACGCCGATCTCGTCGGAAGCAAAGCTCGCCTCGAGTCGAGCAATGCTGGGGTTGTCATGGCGCCGGCTCTCGTTCCGGCGCAGGTCGGCGAAGTCGAGCATTTCGCGGGCGAGCGCGGCCCCCAACATGGCGATATTGCGTTGCAGGACCGTCATGCGGTCCAACATCTGTGCGCCGGTGTCGAGGACTTGCTCCATACAACGAACTTAACGCTGCGCACTGACACTCAAATCAGGCGTGAAACCCGACAATCAAACGGTCAGGAGGACCTTGCCGATGTGCGAGGAATCCTCGAGGACCTGATGTGCCGCGCTCGCTTCTGAGAGGGCGAACGTCCGGTGGATGATCGGCTTGATCGTGCCGTCGGCGATCAGAGGCCATACTTGCGCAACCATGTTGGACACAATCGCGGACTTCTCTTCGGACGGCCGCGCGCGCAACGAAGTGGCCATGATGGCGGCACGTTTGCGCAGCAGATCAGCGATATTGAGTTCGGCCTTGATCCCGCCCTGCATACCTATGATCACGAGCCGGCCAGCAGTGTTGAGCACTGCGATGTTGGAAGCGAGGTACTTGGCTCCCATGTTGTCGAGGATGACGTCGGCACCGGTATCAAGCTCGCGGAGGACTTCGGCGAAATTCTGTTCGCGGTAGTTGATACCGATATCGGCGCCCAGCTCGGCGCAGAACGCAAGCTTCTCGGCTGTGCCGGCGGTGACGGCGACGCGTGCGCCGAAGGCCTTGGCGATCTGGATGGCCATCGTGCCGATTCCGCTGCTGCCGCCGTGTATGAGAAGCGTGTCGCCGTGTTGGAGCTTGCCCATCATGAAGACGTTGGACCAGACCGTGGACGCGACCTCCATGATCCCGGCGGCGTCGATGACGCTGACCCCGAGCGGAATGACGGCGACCTGGCCAGAGGGCACCGCGACATACTCGGCATAGCCGCCGCCGCTGAGCAGCGCGCTGACCTGGTTGCCGACCTTGAGGTGGGTGACGCCTTCGCCGAGTTCTTCAACAACTCCGGAGCACTCGAGGCCGAGGATCCGCGTTGCCCCGGGCGGTGGGTCGTAAAAACCTTGGCGTTGTAGC